>CALLVV010000073.1 GCA_938012815.1 uncultured Propionibacteriaceae bacterium | reverse complement strand
CCTCCGCTCACAGCCTCCGTCCACGGCCTCCACTCGCAGCCTCCGCCCACTTCGCGGCCTCCTTCACCGAGCTCGGTCGTACTCCGGCTCGGAATCGGTTCAAGGGGCTCAGCGGGCACCCGCCGGTGGGCCTCCACCAGCCCCGCCGGGACTCTCCGAGACCCCAGGAGGCCCCAGGACCCCGGGAGGCCGACATCGACCGACACTGCGCCACGCTGCCGAGCGCTCGGCGAAGTCGTCAAGCGGGGTTGCCGAGTGCCCGGCGGGCCACCGAGCGGGCTCACCGCGCCGAGCACCCCGCCGGCCCGCCTCCTCCCAGTTCCTCTACCAGGGGAGTCCTCCCCGTTCCCTTTCCGAGACCGCTCGCGTACGGTCGAGAGCATGCCGCATATCCAGATTCACTCCCGCCTCCGCCATAGACACAGCATCCTGCAGATCCTCCTGACGGCTCTCGTTCTGGCTCGCCCGGCCTGGCCGTCCCGGCTGGCCCGGGCGTTCTGAGTGCGCTCACCGGGTTGCGGACACGACGCGGCCCGGCGACCGGGCCAACGTTGTCGGCGGGCCAGTAGCGTGACGACATGAGCAGCACCGCCGCTGACGACGCGCCCCGCCCCTACGTCGATCGGCCCACTGTCGCGGATAACGGCTTCATCCGCCCCAGCGGCACGCCCCTGAGCACCCCCTACCTCGACGGCCCCACCCCGGCCCAGCGGGCCGAGCGCGCCCCGTGGAGGGCCGAGGCCGCCGTCGAGATGCTCTCGACCGCCTTCCTCCACCGCCCCGCCGCCCTCCCCCTCATACGAGAGGTCGTCACACCGCTGATCCTCCTGGCCGCGGGCATCCAGATCCTCTCCAGGATGGACGACGACCCCGCCACCGGCTCTCTCATTCTTCTCATCGTCCTGATTCCCGTCGCGCTCGTCACCCTCTACATCAGCTACATGCAGTGGAAGTCCAGCCGCACCCATGTGCGCGCCGCCGTCGCCTGGTCCCGCAGCGCCCCGGTGCCGTGCAGCTGGTTCTCGGGGGCGGCGTTCAGCATGGCGATCGCGTCGGCGATGGTGGCCCCGGGTCCCGCGATCTCGCGGGCGATGGCCTCCTGTTCGGCGGTGATCCGGGCCAGCGACTCGACCCCCCATTCGTAGGTTTCATCGAGGTCGATCCGGGCGCCCAGGAACTCCCGGGAGGCCCGCTGGTAGCGTTCACGCCCCACCGCGTCCGATTCCCGGGCTGCGGGGGCCAGGTCCTGGGTGAGGAACCGGGCCAGGTCATCGAAGGCGCTGCGGGCGAGTTCCGCTGCTCGTTGCAGCTCGGCGCCGAGTGTTCCCTCCCGCCCGGATTCGGACGCCAGCTGGCGGAATCGCGATTTCTCCCCGGCCAGGGCGGCGGCCTGGGCCGCCACGTCGGTCACGGTGCGGCGGGCCGGGACGATGCCCCGGGCGATGCCCTCGCGCAGGGTCTCGATGTAGCCGCCGACAGCGCGGGGCATACCCGCCAGCCGGGATGCGATGTTGCTCCAGTCCTCGTCGGTTCCGGTGGGCATCAGGTCGAAGACGTCCCGCAACCACTGGACGGGCGAGTCGATGTTGTTGACCGCGGCGAACTGGTCACCTGCCTCGATACTCTCCAGTTCGAGGCCGAGCCGTTCCGTCATGGCCGCGGCTGTGACCTCATCGACCGCGTCCATTCTCGGGGTTTCCTCGATCAGCCGGAGCGTGCGCCGCAGCTCGTCGGCCCAGCGGCCGGTGCCCTCCGGTGAGTAGTCGGGCAGTTCGTGGTCGTGTCCCGGCAGACCGATTCCCGTTGCCGCGAGGGGGTCGTTGGCCGCGAGGGCGTCTACGTGGGCCTCGGCGATGGCGTCGAGTGGAGTGGATGTGCGCATGAATCCAACCTATCGGGTGATGAGATGCCCTTTCCGGGTGCTCAGTTCCTTGTGGGTGAACACCAGGGCGCGTTGGGCGGCGAAACTGATCGCGAAGAGCATGACCTCGGTCAGCAGCTTCGCCACCAGAAGTGGCATGACCATTGACAGGGCCCGCAGCAGAACGTAATTGGTCGCGAGAATTCCGCACGCGAGGAGCGCGTACCTCAGCGGGCTGCTGCGGTCGCCGTCGCGGAATACCGCGTGTCGGTCGAGCAGGTAGTTGACGGTGGCGGACAGTGCCCGGGCGGCGACCACGCTGAACAGCAGGTTGTAGGTCGCGGCCGCCAGGAGCAGCAGGGCCACGAAATCGACTGCGAACCCGGCCAGCGACGAGCCGGCGAAGGCCAGCAGTGGCCGGTAGACCCGCCAAGAATCCCGGATGGGACGGAAGTGGGAGTTCTTGTTGCCGTGCAGGTAGACGGTTTCGATCTCGACCTCTCGGATGCTGATGCCGGCTTTCCTGGCCTGGAGCAGCAGGGACAGCTCGTACTCGAAACGTTCCCCCGGGATGGTTCCGAGCCATTCGAGCAGGCCCGGTGGGTAGGCGCGCAGCCCGGTCTGGGTGTCGCCCACCCTGATCGCGGTCAGGGTCTTGAACAACCAGCTGGTCACCTTGTTCCCGAAAGCGCTGCGCAGCGGCACCTGACCGGTGAGACGACGGCCCCCGAGCACCATCTCGCGGGAGTCGATGTCAACCTCGCGGGCCACCCGCATGATGTCGGGCACCTTGTGCTGGCCGTCGGAGTCGGCGCAGACGACCACCTCACCCGGGTGGTGCCGCCGGGCGATGGCGAACCCGGTCTTGAGTGCGTGGCCCTTCCCGCGGTTCTCCGGGTAGCGGTGCACGGTGGCGCCGTGGATGCGTGCCAGGGCGAAGATCTCGTCGTGGTCGGGGCCGGAACCGTCGTCCACGACCAGGACGTTGGGAGAAGCGGGATGGGCCCGTAGCTCACGCACCAGCGCGATGAGCGAGTCGCCGGGTTCGTAGGCGGGAATGAGGACGAGCATGATGTCACCTTCCGATCCACAGGATGTCGCTGGTGCCACGTTCCTTATTCTTGCCGAGGGGGTTGTTGACGAGGGAGCCGTTGAAGACCATCTGCGAGGAACCACCACCGTCGAGGTTGTAGGCGACCCGTGCCCCCAGGTCCACGAAGAGCTGCGCGAAATCGGTCATGGTGATGCCGTTGCTGTACCCGGAGGAACGGCCGTCCACCACGACGAAGACGAAATGATTGGCGGCGATCATTCCCAGTCCCGTCCTGGGCTGGGTGCCCTGGATGGAATGGTTGCCGAAATTGGTGTCGATCTCGAGCGTGTCGATGCCTTCGATGACGGCTCCGCCGTTGACGAGCGTGGGACCGAAGGAGAGGGTCTGCCAGGCACCGTCGGAGATCAGTTTCGCGGCGTTGGTACCGGTTTCGTCGTAGCTGACCATGGTCCCGTCCCGCATGATCGCCAGGCCTTGGCGGGCCGGTTCGTCACGGAATGCGACGCCATCGCGGATGATGATCCCGGTGTCGCGGAAACCGTAGTAGTCGCCGTTGATGGCGAACAGGGCCCCGACATTCTCCGCAATCGTCGTCGGGTACTCGATGACGTTGGTTCCGAAACTGTTCTTCGCGAAGGCGTTGCGCAGGGCGGTGACGTCGTTCAGTTTCACGTCGGCCACGTACCAGGCCTTGGCGGAGTTCCCGGAACCGGAGGAATGCGGGGTGATGGTGATCTGCCGATCGCTGGAGGTGTAGGTCGTGCCCTCGACCACCCCGTCCCCAGCCGAAGTGACGCCGGCGGTGGCGGTGCCGCTGGCCTGGGTGCCGGGCAGCCCCTGGTAGTCGGACGCCGAGGTGACGTCGGTGTGCTCGATCAGGTACCGGTCGAGGGCCCAGGCCGTGCCGCCTGCCGCCGCGAGCCCGACGGCTCCGGCGGCGCCGGTGATGATGGCTCGGCGGGAAAGGCGCGGGGTGGGTCGTGAGTTCGTCATGCCGAACACCCTCGTGAACCGCCCTGTGTGGGGCCTGTGGCGACGCTTCGCGCGCGGCATGAGCATCGCCCCGCTAGACTGTGCCATCGAGCCGGGGCGTTAGCTCAGCCGGTCAGAGCAAGGGACTCATAATCCCTGGGTCGCGGGTTCGAGCCCCGCACGCCCCACGAGATGACGGGGTCCGCAGGAAATTGAATTCCTGCGGACCCCGTCGTCACGATTCCTCAGCCACCGGTGCGTGGCATCCAGGCCTGACGAACACTGGGGCTGGTCAGGGAACCTGAGAGGCTCGGTGTGCTCATCAGTGAGGGAAAAACCAACAAGTTCGGCGAAGCCGCCAAGGCCGGAGGGCACCGAGGGCGAGGGAGATCCGGGACGTACCGCCTCGGATCTCACGTCTTCGGCCCAAGTGATGTCCCCGACAGCGGACATGGCTCCCTTTCCACCGGAGAGAACGCTGGTGAGCACGGTGTAGGGCGATCAGTTTGTGCGCAGCTTGTGGCCGTGTCCCCCTATGATCCCATCCCGATGATTCCTTCGGTGGTGATCGTGGCCCGGCGAGAAGATCGCCTGTCCGTGGGGCCCTCGAGAACCCCACGGGCAGGCGCCGGATGCACTTCTTTGACTAGTTTTCCTGAACCTTGGCCCGTTCCAGGGCCCGTTTCCGGGCAGCCTCGGAACGCTCGGCGATACGCTGGGCGTTCTGTTCGTTCCGGGTCAGGTTACGGCCGGATTCGGGGTCAAAGACCATCATGTTCTCCGGCATGAAGTAGAGCCTGGCCTCCTCGCCCTCCAGTACCTGGGACCTGGGGTCGAGGTTGACGACGAACTGGGTGCGCATGCCCTCGCCATCGAGGTCCCGGTCCAACTCCTCCAGAGTGCTCTGCACCGAGGGATCAGACTGGAACGGAATGTAGGCATACTGCTCATTACCGAGCCATTCAGTGACATCGACGACCGAGTCGAAGACCACGGCTCCCGCAGGGGGTGTGGCCACATCGGCGTCCTTGATGTGCTCAGGACGCAGCCCGACGATGACGACCTTCTTGTCGGCCGCCAGGTCCTGACGGGCGCTGTCCGGAATGGGAACGGTGGCCATGGGAAGTTTCAGATGATCCCCCTGGACCGTGGCGGGGAGAAAGTTCATCGGAGGCGACCCGATGAAGCCAGCGACGAACAGGTTCACCGGCTCCTCGTACAGTTCCCGCGGGGAAGCGCACTGCTGCAGCACCCCGCGTTTCAGCACCGCGACCCTGTCCCCCAGCGTCATGGCCTCGGTCTGGTCGTGGGTGACATAGATGGTGGTGATGCCCAGCCGACGCTGCAGCCGAGAGATCTCCGTGCGCATCTGACCACGAAGTTTGGCGTCGAGATTGCTCAACGGCTCGTCGAAGAGGAACGCGTCGGCCTCCCGGACGATCGCACGCCCCATCGCGACGCGCTGCCGCTGACCACCCGACAGGTTGGCGGGTTTGCGCTCGAGGTGTTCCGTCAGTTCCAACATCTCGGCCGCCTGATCCACCCGGCGGTGGATCTCCTGTTCCTGGAGTTTGTTGCGGTTGAGACGCAGCGGGAAGGCGATGTTCTCCCGGACGGTCAAGTGGGGGTACAGGGCGTAGTTCTGGAAGACCATGGCCAGGTTGCGGTCCTTGGGGGCCAGATCGTTCACGGTTTTCCCGTCGATCAGAAGGTCTCCGGATGTGATGTCCTCCAACCCGACAACCATGCGCAGGGTCGTCGACTTGCCGCAGCCGGACGGGCCGACGAAGATCATGAACTCGCCGTCCGCGATGTCCAGGTTGATGTCGTTGACGGCCTTGAAACCGTCCCCGTACTCCTTGACGATGTTCTTGAGGGTGATTTGGGCCATAATTTTCTGCTCCTTGTCGGGGTCAGCCCTTGACTGCGCCAGAGGTGAGGCCGGAGACGATCCGGCGCTGGAAGATGAGGACGAGCACGACCACGGGCACTGTCACGACGACGCCCGCGGCGCAGATGGCGCCGGTGGGTGACTCAAACTGACTGGCGCCGGTGAAGAAGGCCAACGCCGCCGGGACGGTGCGTGCCTTGTCGCTGGTGAGCGAAATCGCGAAGACGAAGTCGTTCCACGCGGTGAAGAACACGATGATCGCGGTGGTGAACACACCGGGCGCTGCCAGGGGCACGATCACCTTGCGGAACGCCTCCCAGCTGCTCGCACCATCAACCTGGGCGGCCTGTTCCATCTCCCAAGGAATCTGCTGGAAGAAGGCAGACAGAGTCCAGATTGACAGCGGCAGCGTCAACACCAGGTAGGGAAGGATCAGGCCCGGGATGGTGTCGAACAGGTGGATCTGACGCCACAGGTCGAAAAGCGGGGTGACCAGCGAGATCACGGGGAAGAACGACACCGTGAGCGCGGTGCCGAGGATGAGCCGTTTGCCCGGAAAATCGAGCCTGGCAATGGCGTAGGCGCAGAAGGTCGCGAGGATCACGGCGATGAGCGTCGCGATCAGAGTCACCAGAAGCGAATTGAGCAGAGCGGGAAGGAACAGATCCTTGGCGCCACCGGTGAAGATCAGTTCGTAGTTCTCGAGGGTTGGATGCACGGCCCAGAAATTGCCGTCGGCACGGTCCGCACTCGGTTTGAGCGATAGGTTGATGATCCAGATCAGCGGGATGATCGTGTAGACGATGATCGCGATGGTTGCGACGATCTGCCAGAACTTCTGGCCAGCGGTGAGTTCACGAGTCATGTCCGCTCACCTCCTTCCTCGGGCGAGGTCCACGCGGAAGCCTTTGACGAAGATCACTGCGATGATGACCACGCACAGGAACAGCAGCACCGAGACAGCGGACCCGAGGCCGACCTCCGTGCGCGAGATGGTCTGGTTGTAGGCGATCAGGGACACTGAGGCCGTGTCGTGGCTGCCCGCGGTCATGATGAAGATGTTGTCGAAGATGCGGAAGGCGTCGAGGGTGCGGAACAGCAGCGCGACCATGATCGCCGATTTCATGTTGGGCAGCACCACGCGCCGCATCCGCTCGCCCCACGTGGCGCCATCGACGATCGCGGCTTCCTCCATGGCCGAGTCGATCTGGGTGAGGCCCGCCAGCAGCAGCAGCGACATGAAGGGAGTCGTCTTCCAGATCTCGGAGACACAGATCGGGACCATGGAGGTCCAGAACCCGCCGAACCAGTCGTAGTCCTTGGGGAAGGCCCCGAAGCTCAAACTGTGCAGCAGGGGATCGACGAACCCGGTGTCGGTGGAAAAGGCATAGAACCAGGAAAACGCCGAGACCACGGTGATGATCGAGTACGGGATCAGCACGACGGTGCGCAGCAGCCCGCGGCCGAGGATGATCTTCGCCATCGCCAAGGCGATCAGGAATCCGAGGACGAGCTCAACCACCACCGTGACGATGGTGATGAACGCCGTGGTCCCGAAGGCCTGCCACCAGAGCGGATCGCGCAGGATCATCAGGTAGTTCTCCAGGAACACGAATTTCTGTGCTCCTGGATCGGTGAGACGGTGTTTGAACAGAGAACTGTAGACGGCCTGGACAATCGGGTAGAAGGTCACCAGGACCATGATCACGAAGGCGGGGCCGGCGAGCTTCCAACCGAGCCTGCGTTCTTCCCTGGCGCGATCCGATATGCGTGACCCACCGGAACTGGACTTGCTCACAGCAATGCCTCCCCCTTGAGAACCTTCATGATCAGTTCGGTGGACTGTTTCGGTGTGGTCGCCGGATCCACCGAATCAGGCGGCGACCAGGTGCGCTGGACCGCGGTCGACAGATCCCCGTAATAGGCGGTACGGGGCCGCTGGACCGCGGCGTTGAGCGACTCCCTGATGGCGTCGGCCATCGGGAACTGTTCACGAATCTCAGCATCCCCGAAGACCGCGGCCCTGGAGGCCGGGTTACCAGTGCCCAGCATGTAGTCCTTCTGGTGTTGCTCACTCGTGATGCACTTGATCGCCTTCCAGGCCAGGTCCTGTTTCTGGGAGGCCGAATTCACCCCGAGCTCGATACCGCCGAAAGGCGGCGCGGATTCCTTGTCAGTGTCCACCCGGGGATAGGTGGTCCAGGCGACGTCGTCCATGAAGGAGACCCCGTTCGCCTTCATCGCAGCGTAGACATAGGGCCAGTTCAGCATGAATCCCGAGCTGTCCTCGGCCTGGAACATGTTGAGTGACATGGTCTCGTCCATCGAGGACATGGCGGGTCCGACGACCCCGGAGTGGGAGAGTTTCGAGACCAGGGCCGCTGCCCGCTGGCCGGCCGGGGTGTCGAACCCCAGCTTGGTGTCCTCGGCGGTGGCTCCCTCGTTCTCGACGATCTTCCCGCCGGCTCCCGCAACCAGGGCGTTGACGAGAACGGTGTATCCCTCGTAGCGCTTGCCCTGCACCGCGATGTCCTTGCCGGTGGCCTTGGCGGCCCCTATAAGCTGCTCGAAGGTGACGGGCCGGGTCATGTCGAGCCCGGCCTGCTGTGCCACGGACTTGCGATACCACAGCAGCTGGGTGTTGGCCCAGAACGGCGCCGCCACCAGCTTGCCCTTCCAGTTGGACGCGTCCAACGAGCCCTTCACCCGGTCCGCGGTGAAGTCCTGTTTGTACTGTTCCGGGACGTCCACCAGGTAATTGGCCTCGGCGAATTCCGGTACGACC
Organism: uncultured Propionibacteriaceae bacterium; assembly: GCA_938012815.1. Lineage (GTDB taxonomy): Bacteria > Actinomycetota > Actinomycetes > Propionibacteriales > Propionibacteriaceae > Arachnia. The sequence goes on along the minus strand of CALLVV010000073.1, from coordinate 36,525 downwards.
ACCGGATCCAGGCTCATGATGTCGACCCCGGTGTCGTGAGCCGCCAGGCGCCGGATGAGCTGTTGCCGCTGGTCCGACGCATCGTTGGGTAGTTGCTCCACCTTGATGGTGTACTCGCCGCCGGAGGCCGCGCTGCACTCAGCCGCCAGCTGAGCCTGCCCGCCCCCGGTTGCGGAGGATCCACCACCGTCGGGGTTTATGAACCATGTCAACGTCGTCCCTCCCCCCGATCCGGACGAGCACGCCGCCAAACCCGGGGCAATCAGAGTAGCGGTCGCCAGAAATGCGACTGCCCTAGTTTTGAACCTCATCGTTCTCCTCACGAACTGCAAAGTTCTCTCTGCCTTGAAACTGCGTGTTCTCGCCACCCTAGAGGAAATCCGGGTCATGTGGGGGAAAATCCAAACTTTGGCCCGCTCTCGCGTACTCGGCGGACGAATCGCACGTGGCACCAGAAACGATGAGCGCCCCGCACGTGATGCCTCACCCAGCGAAGCGCGGAAAGCACAGCTCCCCGGACTGGACTCGAACCAGTAACCCTTCGATTAACAGTCGAATGCTCTGCCAATTGAGCTACCAGGGATTGTCGCGGCCTGCTGGCCACGCGGAGAGACTCTAGCAGGCTCTCCCGGGGAACGCCAATCAGCTCGGCTGGAGCATGGTTGCGCTCTCCAAGCCCGCCAGCACGAGGTGATCGACGCGGTTGAAGCAGCGCAACTCCGTGTCATCGCCGGGGAACAACCGGAACCACGAGACCGAGGTGTTGTCGAGGGCGAACCAGCTCGAGGTCTCCCCCACGATCTGGTCGGAACGCCGGATCAGCTCGGACGGGCAGAACAGGGCAGTCGCGAGCAGGGAACCGATGGCCCCGTGGCTGACGAGCACCACACAGTCGTCGGGGTCGAAGTCCCGGCGCAGCCACGTCGCCAAGTTCTTGGCACGCTCAACGGCCTGCTCACGGGTCTCGAACGGTCCCTTCCACCAGCCCTCCTCCGTGACATCCTCCGGCAGTACGAGCCGGGGCGAGACCTCCCGGAGCACCGAACGGGGCGAACCCGGATGGTGACGGTGATCCATGATCGGGCCGGTGAACGGCCCACTGCGTTCCATCAGGTCGGCTCTGACCACCACACTCATGCCGAGGCTCTCCGCCAAGGGGGCCGAGGTTTCCAGGGCCCGCATGAACGGTGAGGAGAACACGTGGGTCGGGTGCGGAACGAATCCCGGGAACCAGCCGGCCAACGCCTCGGCCTGGGTCCGTCCGAGCTCGGTCAGCCCGGGATCGGGCACCCTGAGCGTCTCGTCGCGTTTCTCCGTCCACGTCTTGTTGTTGGCGGATTCGGCGTGCCTGATGAAGATGACGTCCACGAGGGAAGAACCTATCGTTCAGAGTCCGTACTCGGATCGCAGCCGGTCGGTCTCGGCCACCACGAAGGCTGCCGTCCCGGGATCCTCCAGGCTGGCCCCACCACTGGCGCTGGCCAGCCAGATCACGTCCCCGTCCAGGAGGTTGCGGCGGGCGATGATCTGCACGGCCCCGCGCGGCAGGTCGTGGTTGACGGTCATCACCGTCGATGCGAGCACCCGTTCCCGGAAGATCGACAACAGCTCCCCCGGGGAGTCGAGCACGCATTCGAGGCGTTCCCCACCAGCTTCCCAGAACAGCACGGAGCCCTCCTCTCGCCACCCCCCGCGAAGCACCTCTTCCCATCCCCAGGCCCGCCACCGGCCTTCGAGCCGGGCCACGAGCATGCCCGTGGTGGCCACCACCACTCCCCCCGGCCCATCGGCCCACCCGAGCGTGCGACCCCGGGCTCCGGTCACCGCCTCCACCTCCGAGCGATGGGGCATGTGGCGTGTTCGGTTCGGCATGCACCAATTGTGCCCGCGAGACGGGGAGGTGTTTTCCCGGGTGCGCCGGGTGTTGTCACTTCTCCACGAGGTGTTGGCAATCCTCCCCGCGACTCTGGCCCTGTTGCCCGCGCGGTGGCAGCGTTCCGGTCATGAACACCACGAAACTCGTTCTCTCGGCCCCACTGCTGTGCGCCGAGGAGGAGAAGGACTTGGCCAGGAGGATCGAGGCGGGGCTCTACGCCGAGCACCTGATCACCACCGGCGACCACCGCCACCCCCACGATGCGCTGAGACGCGTGGTCGAGGACGGTTCCCGGGCCGGCGAGATCCTCTTCCGGACGAATCTCCGGCTCGTGATGAAACTGGCGGGCCGGGTCGCGAATCGCACGGGCCTGCCCCTCGACGACCTGTTCCAGGAGAGTTGCCTGGCACTGGGTGAGGCCATCCGGCACTTCGACCACGGGCGCGGCACGCGTTTCAGCACCCTCGCCCACGAATACGTTTCACGGGCCTTGGGGCGCGCTGTGCGCACCCGGTGCGGAAGGCTGGACATGGTGAGACCCACCAACAGCAGGCGCAGCCCGGTGCGGTTCACGGAACTGGACCAGGCACCGGCCCATCTTCTGACCTGCGACGGCGGTTTTGACGCGGTCGAGTCCTCCTCCATGGACTTTCTCGACCTGTTGGGTGTTGGCGGATTGGTGCTGAGGCTGCGCTTCGGGATCGGAACCGCCTGCCACACCCGCGACCAGGCGGGGGCCGCGCTCGGAATGTCGGCGACGAGCGTCAAACGCATCGAGGAACGCGCCCTTGGGGAGGCGCGTCAACTGTTGGACGCGGAACGCTGCCGGGTCGAGGTCCTCAGGAAAGGTTCTGTTCCAGGAGCCGCTTGCGGCGCAGCTCGAGCCCGGTCAGCTCCTCGAACATCGCCTTGTGTGGTTCCGGTTCCTTGACGGGATCGGTTCGCTGGAGCCTGGATTTCAGTCCGGTTATCCGCCGGGACAGATCGGCCAGCTGGAGCCTATTCGTGTGGGCCAGGGAATAGTTCTCGTCCGCCTGTCGCAGGAGAGGTTCGACGAGCAGCATCACGAGCAGTTGGAGCACCAGCTCGTTGGGGCAGCGTCGTCGCAGCTCCTCCGTCCAGCCGTCCCCCGGTTCGGTTGCGGAGATCACCCGGAACACCGCGGCATAGCCGGGGTGGGTGAACTGCTCGGGTCGAACCGAGTTCCAGGCCTGGTCGAAGGTGAACGGGTACTGGAGCATCAGCTTCAGGGTGTCGCGTTCCAGCCGCAGCGCAGGGTCGTCCGGGTCGGGCCAGTCCGCGTCGGTCCTGCCGGAACGCGGGTTCGAGTCCCGCTCGGCGCTGCCGCCCGGGGCGCGGCGGGACCGGTTCGCGACCTCCCGGCGCACGTCCTCCAGGTCCATGCCGAGCATGTCGGCCAGTTCCCTCAGGTACTGGTTCACCAGGGATCGGTCACGGATCGCACTCAGCAGCCCGGCGGCCTCGCGGAGCGCCCCCAGTCGCCCGTCGGCACGTTCCAGGTCGTAGCCCTTCAGGACGTTGGACATCACGAACCGGTACAGCGGTATCCGCCTGCCGACGAGTTCCCGGACCGCGGCTTCCCCGTCGCGCTGCCAGAGTTCGCAGGGGTCGAGCCCCGACGGTTCGACCGCGACATAGGTCTGGACCATGAAGTTGTGGTCCCCTTGGAACACCTTCAAAGCGGCCTTCTGCCCCGCCGCGTCGCCGTCGAAGGTGAAGACCACCTCACCGTGCAGCCCATCGTGGGTGCCGAGGAGCCGCTGGAGCATGCGGGCGTGGTCGTCGCCGAAAGCGGTGCCGCAGCTGGCCACGGCGGTGTCGACCCCGGACAGGTGGGCGGCCATCACGTCGGTGTAGCCCTCGACCACCACAGCCTGCGCGCGTTTCCCGATGGCCCTGCGGGCCAGGTCCAGACCGTAGAGCACATGGGATTTCTTGTAGACGGGGGTCTCGGGGGTGTTGATGTACTTGGCAGGCAGCCGATCGTCATCGAAGATCCGGCGACCGCCGAAACCCAGCACGGAGCTGGCCGAGTCGCGGATCGGCCACAGCAGCCTTCCGGAGAAGAAGTCACGGCCGCCGTCGCGCACGAGTCCCGCGGCCCTCAGCGTGGCCTCGTCGAAGCCCCGCGAGGTGAGCGCCTGCCTCAGCGCGTGCCCGCCACGGGGGGCGTAGCCGAGCACGAACTGTTCCGCGACGGCCCGGTCGAAGCCCCGCTGGTCGAGGAACTGGCGCGCCGTCACGGCCTCCGGGGAGGCCAGCTGGGTGGCGAAGAACTCCTGGGCGGCGGCGTTCGCCTCGAGGATGCGTTTGCGCTGTCCCGGCGGCTGGCCGGGTCCCTGACCCTCGTCGGTGATCCTCAGGGTGATCCCGGCGCGGTCCGCCAGGGTCTGCACGGCCTCGGTGAAGCTGAGGTTCTGCTGGCGTTGCAGGAAGGTGATGACGTCACCGCCCTCACCGCACCCGAAGCAGTAGAAGAAACCACGCGACGGGGTGACGGTGAAACTCGGGGTCTTTTCGTCGTGGAACGGGCACAGCCCCTTCCATGACCCACCGCCCGCGGAGCGCAGGGCGACGTAGTCGCGGACCACGTCATCTATCCGGCAGCGCTCCCGAACCAGTGCGATGTCCTCGTCGTTGATCCGCCCTGCCATGGCGGGAAGTGTAGTGCGGGTTCACAACCAGCCGCGTTCGGTGGCGATCCGCGCCGCCTCAACCCGGTTGGCCGCGCCCGTCTTGCCGATCGCGCTGGACAGGTGATTGCGCACCGTACCCGGGGACAGGAACAGTTTCCGGGCCAGCCTCGCTACGGGTTCCCCGTCCCGGGCCAGACGCAACACCTCCTGTTCCCTGGCGGTCAGGGGGTTGGGGCCACTGAACAGCAGATCGTTGGCGAGCTGCGGATCCACGGTACGAAGACCCGCGTGGGCGCGCCGCACCGCCTCGGCGAGCCGCGCCGCCGGGGTGGTTTTCACCACGAAACCGACGGCCCCCGCATCCAGTGCGCGTCTCAGGTAGCCGGGGCGGTCGAAGGTGGTCACCATCACCACCCGCAGCCCGGGAAGCTGGTCCCGGACCTGCCGGGCCGCTTCCACGCCGTCGATACCGGGCATCTGGATGTCCAACAGACACACATCGGCCCCGGATTCCCGGGCCGCGGCCACCACCTCGTCGCCCCGCCCGGTCTGGGCAACCACCTCGATGTCGGGTTCGAGGTCGAGCAGCGCCCCCATGGCCCCGCGGACGAGAGCCTGGTCATCGGCGAGCAGCACCCTGATCACCACATCGCCACCACCTCGAAACCCCCGAGCGGGGATGTGCCGCAGCGGAACTCGCCGCCGGCCGCGGCCACTCGCTCCCGCATCCCGGTAAGGCCGTTGCCCTCTCCCCCCGCGTATCCGTCACCGTCGTCGACCACCGAGAACCTGCCGGGGGCGAAGGAGATCTCGACGCGTGTGGCGTGCGCGTGCCGCAGCACATTGGTGGCCGCCTCCCGCAACACCCAGCCGAGCACGAGCCCGACGGGTCCGGTCACCTCGTGCGGATCCCCGGTGACGGCGACCTCGAGACCACCCGAAAGCAGCACGTCACGGACACCGTCGAGTTCCTCGGCGATGGTCCGCCCGCGCTGATCGGTGACGCTGCGCCGCAGTTCCTCCTGGGCCTCGGCCAGGAAGATCCGGGTCCGGGCCAGCTCGGCGCGGGCACGTTCCGGGTCGGAGTCGAACAGGCGTTCCGCCAACTGGAGCTGGAGGTTCGCCACGGTCAGGGAGTGTCCGAGCAGGTCGTGGACGTCACGGGCCATCCGTTCTCGCTGCTCCAGGGCGGCGCGCCGCCGGTCCTGTTCGGAAACGGCGATGCTGCTCTCGATCATCTTGACCGTGAGCAGACCGAGAACGGCGACGAGTGCGGTGATGAACATGATGGCGTTGTTGTCGGCATCCGGTTCGTTCATCAGAACCGGCATCAGGAATCCGGAACCGACCAGCACGACGACGGCGGGCAGGCGGACCGGGGGCCACAGGCCGTAGCTGGCGAAGGTGACCAGGAAGGGCAGCAGGCTGATCGCGTCAAGGCCGATGGCCCAGCAGAGCACACCCATCGCCGCCAGCACGGAACCGCCCCGCAGCAGCTGCCAGCGCCTGCCGGCCGCGTCGAGCTGGATCCCCAGGTCCCGGAAACCCGCGAGGTAGACGGGGACGAAGAGGACCAACGCGAGCAGGCCCACGAGGCAGCGGACCCGGTCCTCCAGAATCAGCAGAGAGTGAACCGGGAAAACGAGGCACACCAGCCAGACGGAGGCGATCAGGACCCCGACGTGGGGGCCCTTGACCACCTCCAGCAGCCAGTTCCTGAAACGTTTCACTGGCGTTTCCTGGAGCGTCTCTGGCCGAGCACCGCCAACCCGGAGAAGACCAGCAGCCAGGCGAGGCAGTTGACCAGGAGGAGCCAGATCGAGTCGGTCTGCAGCGGATCGGTCTGCTGGATCTCGCCCTCGACTTGCGGGTACCTCACGAGGCCAACATAGCCGTACATGGGGGTGAACCTGGCGATGTCGAGCATCACCCCGGTCAGAGGCATGAACATGTTCCCGAAGAAGGCCAGGAAAACCACGGTTCCCGACGCCACCCCGGCGGCGCTCTCGGATTTGAGCAGCAGTCCCATCGCCAGCCCGTAGACCCCGAACAACCCCGCACCGAGGATGCCGATGGCCCAGGAAGCCACCCAGACCCACCAGGCATCGGCCTTGGCGCCGGTGAGGGCCCCGACGATGAACACCAGGCCCGAGGAGAGGGCCCCGAGCACGATGGCGACCGCGACCTTGTTCGCGACGAAACCCAGCGGCCGCTGCTTGGTCAGGGCCAGCTGGCGGCCCCAGCCCAGCATCGACTCGGTGGCCGCCGTGGCGGCGACGGCGGTGGCGGCGATGACGGCGCCGTAGGCCCCCATGGACGACATGACGTGGAACCCGACCGTGCCCCGGCCCGACTGGACGCCGGAGTACTGGGCCCTGCCGAACAACAGGTACATGAACACCGGCATGGCGAAGGTGAACAGCAGGTTGGTGACGTCCCGGAAACAACGGACCAGGTCAATGCGGATGTAGGTGGGATTCACGTTGATCACCTCGTCTCCGTGAGAGCGAGGAAGGCGTCCTCCAGGCTGGGGGCGACCACCTCCAGGTCGTGGGCACCCCGCTGCAGCAGGGCCAGCGCCAGGGCGTCGGCATCGGGAACCATCACGCTGAGCCGGGATCCTTCCAGGGTGGCGTTCCTGCCGAGAAGTGGCCGGAGTTCCGCCACCAGGGCATCCGCACGATCCGCCGGCAGCAGGGCGGCGACACGGCGATGGCTGGTCAGGGCGCGGATCTGATCGACCGTGCTGTCGGCGATGATGTGGCCCTTCGCGATGAGTACGATCCGGTCGGCGAAGTTCTGCGCCTCCTCCAGGTAATGGGTGGCGAACACGATGGTGCGGCCCTTCTCCGCCTGCTGGTGCATGGCCTCCCAGAAGTCGCGCCGGGCGGTGACGTCGAGTCCCGCGGTGGGTTCGTCGAGGATCAGCACCCGGGGGTCGGTGAGCAGGGCCAGGGCGAATTTGATCCGTTGCTGTTCCCCGCCGGAGCAGCGGGAGACGCGTCTCGGGGCGATCCTCTCCAGGCCGGCGATCGACATCACCGCTCCGATCCTGGGGGTGGCATCCTGCAGGGCGGCGATCGCCCGGATGGTCTCGCCGACGCTCATGTCACGCAGCAGACCCCCCGTCTGCAGCACCGCCCCGACCATTCCCCGCCGGATGGCCTCCCGGGGTTTCAGATCGCAGACCCGGACCGTTCCCGAGGTGGGGCTGGTCAATCCCAGCACCATGTCGAGGGTGGTGGTTTTCCCGGCCCCGTTGGGACCGAGGAAGGCTACGATCTCCCCCGGTTCCATGACCACGTCGATTCCGGACACGGCTTCGACGAGGCCGCTGGGGCTGCGGAAGGTCTTGCGCAGCTGCTGCAACTCGATGGCGTTCATGTCCTCAGGATCGCCACCGCCCGGGCCCCGGACCCGGGGCGGCAATCACGAATCCGGCATGACAAATATCACGCCCGGTCCTGCGAACAGGGGTTCAGGCTCCCCGCCCGATACCCCTGGGCAGCAGCACCCGGTCCCAGCCGAGCAGGCGTTCGGCGTGGTCGAAGGCGAACCGATCGGTCATTCCCCCGACATAGGTCACGGTCCCGCGCACAGCGTCCTCGGTGCGGTACTCGGCGGGCAGTTGCCCGGGGTGTTCCAGGAAGTACTCGACCAGCCCACGCAGCACATCCACCACCGTGCGGGACTGTGCCACCGACTCGGGGCGGGTGTAGATGCGTTCGTAGTTGAAACGGCGGAGCTCCCCCAGGGCCTCGGCGGTCAGCGGGTCCATGCCGACGGTGCCAGTGGTCATGGTGGTCTCGATCACGGCCCCGATGAACCGTGCCAGCTGGACGCGACGCGCAGTGCCGACCACCTCGGTCACCGCCGGGGGCAGCTCGGCGGCGGTGACGATCCCCGCCGCGATGGCGTCCTCCAGGTCATGGGCACAGTAGGCTATCCGGTCGGCCCAGCTGACGATCTCCCCCTCCAAGGTGACGGGTGCGGGCCGCGACCAGGAGTGGTTGCGGATGCCGTCGAGGGTCTGGAAGGTCAGGTTCAAGCCCTTGAGCACCACGTCGGCGCCCCACGGGCCGTGGTCGTAGCCCCCCGGGAGGAAGGTGTCGAAGGCGTCCTCGGAGGCGTGACCGCCGGGGCCGTGTCCGCAGTCGTGGCCGAGCGCCATGGCCTCGGTGAGGGCCGGGTTCGCCCCGATCCCGCGGGCAATGGCGACGGCGCACTGCGCCACCTCAATGGCGTGGGTCAGCCGGGTGCGCTGGTGGTCGGTTGGGTAGACGACCACCTGGGTCTTGCCCGCCAGTCTCCGGAACGAGGCCGAGTGGACGATGCGGTCCCGGTCGCGCTCGAAACAGGTGCGGAACTCGCAGGGTTCCTCTTCCCGCTGCCTCTGCCCCGCGCCGGAGGCGAAGGTTGCCGCCGGGTTGAGACTGAGTCTTTCCAGTTCCTCCCGTTCCTTCCTGCGCCTGGGCGGGTAGGGTGTCACCCGCGCCGCCGAGTCACGGTGGGCCACCACCACGTCGTCGCCGTGACCGTGCATGGTCCTGGCCCACTCGCGGGCTCTGGGGAGCAGTTCGTTCATCGGGAAAGCCTACGAGGTCCGGGGAACCGGCGCCTCGGGCGTTTGCCGGTCCGGACGAATTCAGCGTTCGTCGAGGGGCAGCCACTTCGTGAGCTCGTTTCCGGTGTAGAGCTGGCGCGGCCGGCAAATGCGCTGGGCTGGGTTGTCGTTGACTTCCTTCCAGTGAGCGATCCATCCCGCGGTGCGCCCGATGGCGAACAGCACTGTGAACATGTCGAGCGGAATCCCGATGGCCCGCAGGATGATGCCCGAGTAGAAGTCAACGTTGGGGTAGAGCCGGCGCTCTGCGAAGTAGTCGTCGGCCAGCGCCGCCTCCTCCACATCCCGGGCGATGTCGAGCAGCGGATCGTCAATGTGCATCGACTCCAGGAGGTCGTGAGCGGCTTTCCTGAGGATCCTCGCGCGCGGATCGAAGTTGCGGTAGACGCGGTGGCCGAACCCCATGAGCCGGATCCCGGATTTCCGGTCCTTGGCCCTCGCCAAGTAGGAGCCCACCGACATGCCCTCGTCGCGGATCTGCTCCAGCATCTCGATCACGCCCATGTTCGCCCCGCCGTGCAGAGGTCCCCAAAGAGCTGTGACCCCCGCTGACACGGCGGTGAACAGGTTCGCGCCACTGGAAGCAACCATTCGCACGGTGGAGGTCGAGCAGTTCTGTTCGTGATCGGCGTGGAGGACGAAGAACATGTTCAATGCGTGAGCCGCCTCGGGGGTGACCTCATAGTCCCGGTAGGGGACGGTGAACATCATGTGAAGGAAGTTCTCCGCATAGGGCAGGTCGTAGCGCGGATAGGCGATGGGCTGCCCGATATGGCTCTTGTAGGAAGCCGCCGCGATGGTGCGCGTCTTGGCCAGCAGCAGCGCCGCGGCCCTGCGGAACCCGGCTTCCTCCGTGATGTGGATCTCGGGCAGGTCGTAGGCCTGGATGGCGTTGATCATCGCTGAGAGGATCGCCATGGGGTGGGCGTCGACGGGAAAGCCGTCGAAATGTTTGCGCATGTCGCGGTGAAGGGAGGAGTTCTCGGTCAGCAGTTGGCGGAACTCGTCGCGCTCATCGTCATCGGGTAGGTCACCGAAAATCAGCAGCTCCGCCACCTCGATGAAGGAGGACCGGGAGGCGAGGTCCTCGATGGGAACCCCGCGATATCGGAGGATGCCGCGTTCACCGTCGATGAAGGTGATGGCCGAGCTGCAGGAACCGGTGTTGCTGTAGGCGTCGTCCAAAGTGATCAGGCCGGTGGTGGACCGCAGTTTCGAGATGTCCACCGCCCTTTCCCCCTCAGTTCCCGTGACGAGAGGCAGTTCGTGGGGAATGCCATCGACGATCAGGGTCACGGTATCCGACATCGTGGCTCCTTCGTTTCTCAGGGATCCGGTCACAGTATCCGGTCCGTGTGACGCCCCTGTTACGAAATGGTGAAGGAGCCGATCAGCTACCCTCCGCTGATGCCATCCTCCGCGTCGGAGAGGTCGAGTTCACAACCGCACGGATCGTCGTACCAGCCGTGGGGAAGAACGACCTTTCCTCTGGGACCCCCCTGTCGCCCCCTCGGGGTACTGAGTTCTCCGACGGGGAAAGGCTGGTCGGCGTCGAGGAGGCCGACCAGCGCACGCAACTCGTCGAGCGATGCGACCATGGCGAATCGCCGCCGTAGCTCCCCGACGGGATATCCCTTGAAATACCAGGCCATGTGCTTGCGCAGATCTACCACCCCACGTTCCCCCTTCAGGGCGGTCAGCAGCTCTGCATGCCGGATGATCATGGCGCCGACCGCCCCGAGCGTGGGCCGTGCACGCTGGGGTTCCCCGGCGAAGGCGGCCGCCAGGTCGCCGAACAACCACGGCCTGCCGAGACAACCACGTCCTATGACCACCCCGTCGCAACCGGTTTCGGCCATCATCCGCAGCGCGTCCTCGGCCTCCCACAGATCTCCGTTTCCCAGCACGGGAATGCTCACTGCCCGTTTGAGTTCCGCGATCCGGGACCAGTCGGCCCTGCCGGAATATGCCTGCTGCACGGTTCTGGCGTGCAACGCGATGGCGGCTGCTCCCTCCTCCTCGGCGATGACACCTGCGTCAAGGAAGGTTTCATGGGCCTCGTCGATACCGATCCGGGTTTTGACCGTGACCGGGACCCCGAATTCGTCGGCGGCACGCACTGTGGCGCGGATGATGGCGCGTAGCCGGTCGCGTTTGTAGGGCAACACCCCTCCCCCACCCTTCCTGGTGACCTTGGGAACGGGGCAGCCGAAATTGAGGTCGATGTGGTGAACGCCGTATTCGGTGATCAGAATCTTCGTCGCATGCGCCATGACCTCCGGGTCCACGCCGTAGAGCTGCACCGAGCGGATGGTTTCGCTCGGGTCGAATGCCAACATGGAACAGGTCTTGTGATCTCCGGCGATGATTCCGCGCGACGTGAGCATCTCGCAGACGTACAGTCCGGCTCCCTGTTCCAGGCAGAGTGCCCTGTAAGCGGCATTCGTTATCCCTGCCATCGGGGCCAGCACCACCGGGAGCGCCACCACGACGGCGTCGCGCCGGCTGGGCGCATGTAGGCGAAGCGGCTCGACCACTCGTTTCCCCTTCCATGTTTCGGACCGGGCGATTCTACGCATGGTTGGATGGGGCCATGAATCCGTTGCTGACCGCCTCGACGCTGCCCTTCCAACTTCCCGACTATGCCAACCTGACCGACGCGCACTTCAAGGAGGCAATGGAGGTCGGCCTGGCCGAGCAACGGGCCGCCCTGGAGGCGATCGCCACAAACCCCGAGGCACCCGACGTGGAAAACACCATCGCGGCCTGGGAACTCGGCTCGACGACGCTGGAGCGCGCTGGTTCGGCGTTCTGGGTCGTGAAGGCCGCCGACGCCAACGAACAGCGCGCCGCCGTCGAGACCGCGCTGGCCCCGAAACTGGCCGAGCACGGCAACGCTATCCTGCTTGACCGGCGCCTCTACGACCGCCTGGTGGCGCTCCGCGCCCGCGCCGAGGCGGCGGAGGTGGGCTTGGATGAGCAGGATCGTTACTGGCTGGACGAACGCATCCGCGAGTTCGAACGTTCCGGGATCTCGCTCGACTCCGATGCACAGCAGCGCCTGCGGGAGCTGAACGTGGAACTGGCCGGGCTGTCCGTGGCATTCGAACAGGCCCTGTTGGAGGGAAGGAACGCCGCAGCGGTGCTGGTCACCGACCCCGCGGAGCTGACCGGGCTTGACGAGGACGGGATCGCCGCCGCCCAGCAGGCCGCCCGGGACCACGGGCAGGAGGGTTGGTTGATCGAGCTGACCAACACCACGGGCCAGCCGGTGTTGGAGAACCTGACGAACCGTGACCTGCGCCGCCGCATCCTGGAGGCCTCCCTGGGGCGGGGGCTGGGGGGCGAACACGACACCCGGCCGCTGGTGCTGGGCATCGCGCGACGCCGCGCCGAACGCGCCCAACTCCTGGGCTACGAACACCACGCGGCCTGGGAGGCGGCCGACGGCTGTGCCCGCACCACCGAGGCCGTTCTCGACCTGCTCGGGCGAGTGGCTCCGGGAGCCGTTGAGCTCGCCGACCGCGAGGCCGCCGAGCTGCAGAAGGCCTTGGATAGGGACATCCCGGGGGCGAGACTCGCCGCCTGGGACTGGGAACACTACGCCGCGAAGCAGTCTGCCGCCGAGACCGTCGACCCGGCCGTGCTGCGTCCCTACCTGGAATATCACCGGGTGCTGCACGAGGGCGTTTTCGCCGCCGCGACCGCCCTCTACGCCATCACCTTCCACGCGCGACCCGATCTACGCGGCTTCACCCCGGACTCCGAGGTGTACGAGGTCCGCGAGGCCGACGGCACCCCGCTGGGCGCGGTGATCCTCGATCCGTTCACCAGGCCCACCAAGCGTGGCGGGGCATGGATGACATCGGTGGTGGACCAGTCGGACCTGACCGGTGCCCTTCCCGTGGTGACGAACACATGTAATTTCACCCGTCCCACCGAGGGTGCCACCTGCCTGCTGACCTGGGACAACGTGATCACGATGTTCCACGAGTTCGGCCACGCCCTCCACGGCCTGCTCTCCGAGGTCAGGTACCCCTCGCGCGCCGGAACCGCGGTTCCCCGCGATTTCGTGGAGTTCCCCTCGCAGGTCAACGAGCTGTGGGCGTGGGACGAGAACCTGATCTCTCGGTTCGCGGTCCACCACGAAACCGGCGAGCCGTTGCCTGCCAAGCTGGTGGCGAGGCTCCGGAACTCCAGGTCCACGGGCGAGGGACATCACACCTTGGAGCTGGTGGCCGCAATGCTGCTGGACCAGGCCTGGCACACCACCACACTGGAGGAGCTGCCCACCTCCGTGGATGAGGTCGAGTCCTTCGAAACCGCGGCGCTGGAACGGGCCGGGGTGGCCCACGAGCTGGTCCCCCCGCGCTACCGCTCCTGCTATTTCAGTCACATCTTCGGCGGCGGATACGCGGCCGCCTACTACGGATACCTGTGGGCCGAGGTGCTGGACGCCGATGCCTGCGCCTGGTTCGCGGAAAACGGCGGCCTGTGCCGGAGCGCCGGTGAAAACTTTCGTCGCGAGCTGCTGGGACGTGGCGGCAGCATCGAGCCCATGCGGGCGTGGCGCAATTTCCGCCGGACGGACCCCGATGTGTCGCACCTGCTGCGCCGCAAGGGCCTACCCGTCGAGCAGCGGTGAGCAGCATGAGGGGCCACTGTGGTTGAGGTGGGGGCTGGGGAGAGTCAGGGGCGACCCGCGGCATCCGCATCCACCGATGTCGCCTTCAAGGAGTCTGTCCGCGGTCTGGTCATAAACTGGTACGCCACGAACGCACGGCCCTTGCCGTGGCGCGCTCCCGGCGTGAGCGCTTGGGGTGTATTGGTAAGTGAGGTGATGAGCCAGCAAACCCCGGTTTCCAGAGTGATGGGGTCCTGGCGACGCTGGATGAAACGCTGGCCCACCCCGGCGGATCTGGCCCGTTCCGGAACCGACGAGGTGCTGAGAGCGTGGGGGCGGCTCGGATATCCGCGCCGTGCCCTGCGCCTGCTTGAAGCTGCGCGGAAGCTGGCAGCACGTGGGAACGAGGTGCCGGAAACCGAACAGGAGCTACTGGAGCTGCCCGGCGTGGGCCGTTACACCGCCGCAGCGATCCTGGCTTTCGCTTTCGGACGGCGCTCGCTGGTGCTGGACGTCAATGTTCGCCGGGTCCTTGCCCGCATGGCCGACGGTCAGGCCCGTCCCGCCCCCACCGAGACAGTGTCCGAGCGTGCCCGAGCCACCGCATGGCTCCCCGAGGGCGATGCCGAATGTGCGGCATGGTCGCAAGCGGTGATGGAGCTAGGGGCGTTGGTGTGCGTGACCGGATCACCCGTGTGCAGCACCTGCCCGGTCCGGGAACACTGCCGTTGGGTTGCTGACGGCAGTCCCGTGTGGAACGGTCCCACTCGCCCCGTCCAGCCATGGACAGGAACCGACCGTCAGTGCAGGGGCCGAATCATGGCGTCCTTGCGGGCGTCCGCTCAAGAAATTCTGCCACACGACCTTGTCTGGCACGACCCCGTTCAGTTGGACCGCTGCGTCGCGAGCCTCATCGCCGATGGCCTGGCCCATCGCGTCGGGAAAGGTATCAAACTCGGTTGATGCCCTCAGTACGCGAGACTCAACCGGGTCGCGAGGGCCGCCGCTCCGCGCGCCCAGGCGTGGAAATCCTGTTCCGTTACCACGATTTCAGGCGGATCGATGTCCTCGAAGCGTCGGTCGACGACAACCCGCCGCACCAGGTCCATGCGGCTCTCGAAGTGGACGATGCCTTCACCGGTCAGGAGAATCTTCTCCGGTCCCCAGAACTGTTTGGCCAGCACGACCAGTTCACCCAGGGCAGTGGCCGCCCGGTCCAGCACTGCCGAGACCGCGGGGTCGTCGGTGAAGCGCAGCTCCGCCAGAGCAACTTCCCGCCCCGCAGCCTCGCTCGCAGCCAGCCGGAGAGGTTCGTCGGCCAGGACGTCGTGGAATTTCTGCCCCCACGTGGTCCACGCCTCCCCCACCATGCCGGTCGAGCCCTGGTGCCCGACGAGCAGTTCATCAGCGATCACCGCGCCGGCGCCGACCCCTGCGCCGACCGTGATGACGGCGAAATTGCGGGTACGGCGCCCGTGTCCCACCCAGTGCTCGGCGAGCGTCAGGGCGTCGACATCGTTGGCAGCCTTGCAGGGAAGCCCGCAGGCCTCGGTCACGAGCGCCGCCAGATTACCGTTCTCCCAGCCGAGCAGGGGCGAGGCACGCACCTCACCGAGCAGATCCACCGCAGCCGCCAGGGCCACACCAACTGCGCTGGGTTCGTGATCGGCGAAGTCCTCGACGATCCGGGCAACGGCGTCCGCCGTCGATTCGAGGGTGGATGTGTCGGCAGAGCGGACATCCGTGGCCCGCACGTGACCGGCCAGCCCGGTGACCACCGCGTGCAGCTCCCCTGGTATCACCTTGATCCCGACGAATCTCGCGGCATCGTCGACCACCACCAGAGGGAGCGCGGGCCGTCCGAGCTGTTTCACCGGCACAGGTCTCTGCTCCCTCAGGATCCCCGCCGCGACCAGCGGAGTGGTCAACCTGGTCATCGAACCGGAACTCAGGCCGGTTCGTTGGGCGACGCCGACCCTGGCGATCGGGCCGTGACGCAGAACCGTCTGCACCACTAGTCGCGACGTGGGATCAATGGAGTTGAGAATCACTGGCTTTTCCTTCGGGTGGTAGTCACTACGATGTTAGCGACAACAGCCGGTTGACTTGGTGGTTCACCTCACTCAGGTAGCTCACGTCCTTCTGTCCGATGAAAACCGCCTCGAATCCGGGAGAGGTCAGGGCAGCCACGTCGGCAGCGTTCATGGTCACCGCCGGGTTCTGGGTGGTGGCCTCCTTCACGTGCGAGGTGAAGGCCGTGACGTCCAGCCCAGAGGCGTCGCGCGCCTGGATGCGACGCTCCATCGCCTCGGGTCTCGCGGGGAAAACCACCCCGGCGTCGGCGATCTTCATCTGACACTCCGAGGACCCCAGATAGGCCACCCACGTCCCCGCCGCCTCCTTGTCTTCGGCGAATCTGGTCACGGAGTCCGCCAGGCCGAAGTACCAGGCCACGGTCTTCTGGAAGTTGGGGCCATCCAGGTTGAAGTGGGTTCCCCAGGGGTTCTTGTCCAGGGGTTCCCAGCCGATGGACCCAGTGTAGGCTCCCCACTGGGTCTGGCCCAGGTTCTCGCCCCCGGCCCCTTCCGATGCGAGTCCGTAGACCGCGACGTCGTCCCTGTCGAATCCCGGTTCGTCGCCGCGAACACCATTGGCGTCCACTCTCAGGTGAGCGATGATCTTCTCGAAGCTGCCCCGTCGTCGAGATGCCAGTTCATGTTCGTCAGCTGTTCCCGGGGGACACCGGCTGCGTCGATGACCCCGTCCGGGCCACCACCCTTCGCGGCGCAGCCACTGATGAACAGTGTTCCCGCGGTCAGCAGGGAGATGGTCGCTATCGGCGCCGCCGACACTGGGAGGATGAGGCGGAAGAAATTGCCGATCTTGCTGGAGCCGTCGAGCAGGGCGGCCTCCTCAGCTCAACGGGCACGTTCATGAAGAACTGCCTCAGGAAGAACACCGCGAACGGTGTCATGAGCATGGTCGGCAAGGAGATGCCGAGCAGGGTGTCGATCAGGCCGAGTTGTTTGATGAGCACGAAGTTCAGTCGGTCGGCAGCCACGATGTGGCACCGCCGTAGAGTGAGGAATTCGAGGACAGTGCGGTGCGCAGGATCCAGTAGAGGGGGAACGGGGTGGTCAGCATGATGACCCCCATCACCACCCAGGCGGGGATCCTTCCCCATGCGAGACGACGGTGCTCATTGGCCCGGACCGGGGCGGTGATTGCTGCTGTTGACATCTCGTGCTCCTCAGTTCGGGTCGGTCTCGCCGGCGCGGGTCAGCCGGTACTGGAAGTGGAAGAAGGTGATCACCACGAGAATCAGCAGCAACGCCACGGAGAGCGCGGACGCATAGCCGAACTGGAACCTCCCGAAAGCCATGTCGTAGATGTAAAGCTGGAGCACCCGCGACGAGTTGACGGGCCCACCCTGGGTGGCGATCGCCACCGTGTCGAAGACCTGGAACGAGCCGATGATCGTCATGATCAGCACCAGGGCCAGGACCGGGCGCAGCAGCGGTATGGTGATGCGCCAGAACCTCCGCCATTCCGAGGCGCCGTCCACCCGCGCGGCCTCGTAGGCGGATTCGGGGATGGTCTGCAGTCCCGCGAAAATCAGCAGCGCCGTGTATCCATGTGCCGCCACACGTTGATCAGCGCGATCGTGGGAATGACCGTCGACTCCTGGGACAGGAAGGGGATCGTGTTCGACCCCATCAAGGCGAGAACCTGGTTCCCGATTCCCAGCTGGGTGTCGAGGATCCACATGAACACGAGCGCCGCCACCACGTTGGAGACCAGGTACGGGGTCAGCACGATGGAACGCACCCAGGTGGACTGGGTGAGCCTGTGCATCAACACCGCGATGAGCAGGGCCAGCATGGTCTGAACCCCGATTCTGACCACCACGTAGTAGACAGTGACGCCTACCGCGTTCCAGAAAACTGGGTCCTCCAGCATGCGGAGATAGTTCTTGAACCCGACGAACTCGGGTTGCGTCAGCAGGTTGTAGTTGGCGAAACTGAGCCAGATGCCGTTCAGCGTCGGCCACAGCAGGAAAACGATGAACCAGACGAACGCGGGCGCAATCACCGCCACGGCGAGGAGCAGATCGCTCCTACCTTTCTTGCCAGCGCCCACCCGGCCGGACACTGGCAGTTCTGGACTGGTCATGACATACCTCCATTGGTACGAATGACTTAATTCTGAGACAGAGATATATCGTGGCGCAAGCCCCTCTGAGCCAGATTTTCAGACCTTCGTGACGACGAACAGGACGGTTGTGGCCGGCCGGAGCACCGGGGCCCGCAGGCCGACACGCTTCAACTGCGCCCCCGTCAGTTCAAGGGGATGCCCGGCGTTGAGCCAGGGCACCTGGTGGGCCGGCGCCAGCGCGGGGCGCTCGATGACCTGGATCCGGTAGCGCGGCCCGGGTTCCAGGCCCGGGAATCTCAGCACACCGAGGTTCACCGCGGGCGTCGCCTCGAGCATCGAGAGGGAGTAGATCCCCCCCAACTCGTTGACCACGCCCTTGAACCAGACCCCGGGGTCCGGCATGGCCACCCGCACCAGCCGCCCGGTCAGCAGCCGCTCGCGGTGTTCCTTGTACCAAGCGATCCACCAGGCCAGCTCGGCGATTTCCTCCTCCGAGGCCCGGGCCAGGTCCCACTCGATCCCGAGGTGTCCGAAGACCGCGGTGGCGGCGCGATGGTTGAGGTCGTGCCAACGCCCCGTGACGTGGGAGCGCCCCGAGGCGATGTGCGACCCCATCAATTCCGCGGGCAGCAGCTGGGAGGTCCACCAGAGCATCCGCTGCCGGTCGTCGGGGTCGATGTTGTCGGAGACCCACACGCGTTCCGCGCGTTCCATCACTTCCAGGTCGATCCGGGAACCTCCCGAAGAGCAGGACTCGAACTCGACCTGCGGGAAGCGCCGGCGCAGTTCGTCGAGCAGCGCGTAGAAGGCGCGCGTCTGCGCCGCGACGGCCGGGCGCCCGTCGGGAGCGGTGCCTGCGTCATTGAGGTCGCGGTTGTGATCCCACTTGACGTAGGAGATGGCGTACTCCTCCAGGATGGTCGACATCTGCCCCAGAACGTGCTCGTAGGCGCCGGGAATCGACAGGTTGAGCACCTGCTGGAACCGACCCTCCAAGGGCAGCCGGTCGTCGAGCTGCATCAGCCATTCCGGGTGCGCTCGGGCCACGTCGGAGTCAAGGTTGACCATCTCGGGTTCGAACCAGAGGCCGAACTGCATGCCGAGCTCCGTCACCCGGTTCACCAGCGGGTGCAAACCGTCCGGCCACACCTCGGGGCTGACCACCCAGTCGCCGAGCCCGGCGTGATCGTCGCGGCGGGCACCGAACCAGCCGTCGTCGAGCACGTAACGCTCCACCCCGAGGGCGGCGGCGCGCTCCGCCAGGTCGATCAGGCGTGCGGGGTCGTGGTCGAAGTAGACCGCCTCCCAAACGTTCAGGCTCACCGGGCGCTCGGGGCCGGGGTGCACGGGCAAGGAGCGCAGGTGCCAATGGAAACGGTCGGCCTGGGCGTCCAGGCCGATGGCGTGGTTGAAATAGACCCAGGGTGAGGTGTACCCCTCCCCCGCCGCCAAGCGCCCCTCCCCGGGCAGGAGCAGTTCGCCGCCCCCGATGAGCTGGGTCCCCACGAAATCCCGTTCGGCGATGTGGACGTGGTTCCCGCTCCAGGCCACGTGACAGGCCCAGATCTCACCGTCCTGGTATCCGAACCCCTCCTCACCCAGGCTGAGCACGAATGCCGCATCAGCGCCGGTCCTGCCGTGGCGGCCCTCCCTGCGGTGCGCCCCCATCGCGAACGAGCGGCGCTGCGGCATCCGCTCGGCCGCCCAGCGCCCCCCGAAGTCCATGAGTTCGCGGGCCTGGCCGGGCACCGGCATCCGCAGGGTCAGTTCCGTCAGTTCGAAGACGTCCTCCCCCGCGTTGGTCAAAGTGGCGCGGGACCTCACCAAACCGGTTGGCAGCAGCTCGACGGTCAGCAGCATCCGCAGCCCGGCGGAAACCGCCTCCAGCGCGTACTCAACCGTCGCGGATCCCGCGGAGACGAAACCCCCGGCGGGTCTCCCATCGACGCGCACCTCGCTCACCCGCCAGCCGGGGCTCCAGGCCCTGCCCTCCCGGGAGCCGATCAGGCCCGGCGTCCCGGTCCAGCCGTACCGAGCCTCGGGGATGATCCCCAGTCGTGGGCCAAGGTCGACGGAGTTCCCGGGGATCATCCAGGCGGCTCCCAGCCGTAGATCATCGAATCCGGTCTCCGAGACCTCCCCCGGATCACCGCCCCAGTGCACCACCTCGGGCATACCGTCCGGGCCGGCCGTCAGCAGCAGCGCAACCCCAGCGGAACGAAGGACGATTCGCGAGCGCACATCCCCTCCTAATAATTTTCGACATTGAAGTTATTGAAGGGTAGCCCTCCCCCAACCTTTCAGGAACCACCGAGCCACGGATCCTCATCCCCGATCAGTTCGTCGGGATCGAGATACGCGGAGGGCTCGTCCACGGCGCGCAACAGCACGGGGGTCAGCAGCAACTTCGTCTCGTTGCCGGACAAGGCTCGCCGGTAGCTCCCGACGTCACGCCACCTGCTCACCAGCGCCCACAGGTCGGGCTCGTCCAGGTTGGCCACCAGATCCACACCGAGGCATCCCGGGCGGGAACGCCAGAACTCGGCTACCGTTCGCAAACCCTCGGCGAGTTCCTCGTCGACTTCACGGAACCGGGAGATCGCAAGCACCGGCCAAGGCTACCCGGATTTGATGTTGCCCCGAGAAAACAATGATAATGACTCTCATGAGATCACGATTCCTTGCACTGATGGCCATCACGACGCTGGCGCTCAGCGCCTGCGCATCGGGCACCCCGACCACCAACACCCCGGCCTCCGATGCCGCCAATACCAGTTCAGGCAGCGCTGCAGCCCCGGGCGTCACCAAGGTCTCCGTCGCCTTCTATCCCCTCGAGTATGCTGCCACCAAAGCAGGCGGCGACAAGGTGAACGTGACAAACCTGACGCTGCCAGGCCAAGAACCGCATGATCTGGAACTGACCCCACAGCAGATCACCAGCCTGGAGGAGGCCGACCTGGTGGTCTACCTCAAGGGTTTTCAGCCCGCGGTCGACAAGGCGGTCGAGCAGTCCGGGGCCAAGAACAAGCTCGATCTCTCCCAGGTGATCCAGCTGCACCCGGCAACCGAGGACCACGACCACGACTCCGATGCCGGTGAGACCGAGGACCACGACCACGGGACCACGGATCCCCACTTCTGGCTGGACCCCACCCTGGAGGCCAAGGCGGTCGACGCCATCGCGAACGAACTATCGAAAATCAACGCGGACAACAAGAGCACCTACGAGACGAACGCGAAGAACGTCACCAATGACCTGACCGCCCTTGACGAGGAATACAAGTCGAGCCTGACGAACTGCCAAGTCAAGACGATCATCACCACACACGCCGCCTTCGGCTACCTGACCGAGCGTTACGGCCTGGAGCAGATCGGCATCAGTGGGCTCTCCCCGAACGAGCAGCCTTCCCCAGCACGCATCGCGAAGGTTCAGGAAGAAGCCAAGGAACACGGTGTGACCACGATCTTCTTCGAGACTCTGACCTCTGACGAGGTGGCGAAGGCGATTGCTGGGGACCTGACGCTCAAGACCGCCGTCTTGGACCCGATCGAGGGCATCACCACTGAATCCGCTGGGCAGGACTATCCATCGGTGATGAAGGCAAATCTCGACGCCATAAAGCAGGCCAATGGCTGTTCCTGAGGCCGAGCCGCTGGTGACCGCCGAGGGAGTTGACGTCTTTCTCGGCGGTCTGCCGATTCTCCGGGACATCAACCTGCATGTCCACGCCGGCGAGGCCGTGGCCATCGTCGGTCCGAACGGCTCCGGCAAGACCACCCTGCTTCGCACCCTGGCAGCGCTGACTCCGTTCCAGCAAGGTTCCATCGAATTGTTTGGAACCCCGCTCCGGCGATTCCGGGACTGGCACCGCGTCGGATATGTACCACAACACGCCACACTGAATGTCCAGAACGCCACCGTGCGGGAGGTGGTCACTTCCGGCCGGTTGGCGCATCGTGGAGCGTTTCGGTGGTTCACCCGCACCGACCGGGCGATCGTCGCTGAGGCCCTGGAGCGCGTGGGCATGGCGGATCGGGCCCGGTGGCCCTTCGCTCCGCTGTCCGGTGGGCAGAAGCAGCGGGTGCTCATCGCGCGGGCCCTGGCTGCCCAACCCGATCTACTGATCATGGATGAGCCCCTGGCCGGCGTCGACCTCGAGGGCCAGGCGATTCTGGCCCGGCTACTCGGCGAACTCCGCGACGACGGCCTCGGGGTGATCCTGGTGCTCCATGAGCTCGAAGCCATGGCAAATGTGTTGGATCGGATCATCCGGCTGCGCGATGGGCAGGTGGCGCCCCACACCGATGATCTCGTGCAGAACCCACACGCTCGTTCTTTCCCCTCCACTCCTTCCGGACTCAAGGACCCGTTCGGGGATAACTCATGAACATCTTCTCGTATCCCTTCATGCAACGCGCGATGCTCGCGGCCCTCCTCAGCGGCCTGGTGGCGCCGGCGATCGGCATGTACATCGTGCAACGACGCCTGTCGTTGCTGGGCGACGGACTGGGACACGTCGCCATCATGGGGGTGGGGTTGGCCCTGTTGACCGGAACCGCTCCCCTGCCGATGGCCGTGATCACCTGCGTGGCCGGTTCCGTCGCCGTTGAGTTGCTCCGGCAATCCGGCAAGACCTCGGGAGATCTGGGGCTGGCCGTGCTGTTCTACGGTGGCATCGCCTCGGGTGTGATGATGGCCGGGATCGCTGGACAGGGCCCGGCCGGTCTGTCCGCCTACCTGTTCGGCGCCCTCACCTCGGTGAGTGAATCCGATCTCTGGATCATCACAGCATTGGCGGTGGTGGTGTTGGTCTTCTCGCTGGGATTGTTGCCGCGGCTGTTTGCGGTCTGTGCCGATGAGGATTTCGCCCGGGTGCTCGGTATCCGGGTGAAACTGTTGAACCTTCTCGTCGTGGTTGTCGCCTCCGTGACCGTGACCCTCTCGATGCGCACGGTCGGTCTGCTTCTGATCAGTGCGCTCATGGTGATCCCGGTCGCCACCTCCCAGCAGCTCTTCATCGGTTTCCGGGCCACCCTGCTGGGCGCGATGGGATTCGGTGTCGTCTCGGCGCTCGGAGGAACGTTCGGGTCCTATCACTGGAACACCGCGACGGGGGCCACCATCGTCGTGGTAGCCATCGCCCTGCTGGGAGTCGCCACCTTGGCTGGATTCCTCCTGCCCCCGGGACGACGCCTCGCAGATCGCAGGAAGGAAATACACATTTCCCGCAATGAACCTGCCGGAACAGATCTCCCGTCGGGTAATGTCGCCCTCATCCAGCATGGCGATCATCTCGACCGTGTGGTGGGAAATCATCGCCGTGCCCTGCATGGAGACCACTATGACGAGCACTAGCACCCGCAACACGTGGCAACGTGCCGCCGTGCGGGCCCTACTGGCAAATACGGAAGAGTTCCGCACCGCGGCCCAGATCCATTCCGAACTTCGCCAAGTGGGCGACAAGGTCGGACTCGCCACGGTGTACCGAGCACTCCAGACGATGAGCGAGTCAGGGGACCTCGACGTGCTGCGCACCCCGGACGGGGAGTCCGCCTATCGCATGTGCTCCGACACCCACCACCACCATCTGGTGTGCCGTTCCTGCGGCTTGGCGGTGGAAATTTCGGCCGAAGCCATCGAGTCATGGGCGAACCAAGTGGCGAACGAACACGGCTTCACCGATGCGGGACACAACCTGGAAATCTTCGGGTTGTGCCGCAGCTGTTCCTCCTGAAACCGCCCCGCCCCCACCTGCGACCGATTGATCACGGTGCCGTCCGGAAACACAGAGCCCCGAAACGTACACGGGCCATGGTCAGTCCTTCGCCTCAATTCGTCCTGAGGAAGGGCAGGGACCTCAAAGAATGGTCCAGATGCCAGGTTGCATAGGCCGACACCACCCCATGAGCCCGACTGCGCAGCGATTCCTCGACGACCTGAACCTCCTCCCACCGTCCGGCGAGCAGCGCCCCGAGCAGGACGAGCAGTTCCGGACTCGCGGATGCCGATGCGGGAGGTCGGCAGGTGGGGCACACCGCACCTCCCAGCTGTGGGGAAAACCAGCGCAGTTGTTCGGTGGTGCCGCAGTTCACACAGGTGTCCGTCATCGCAGCCCAACCTGCGGACGCCAGACCACGTAGCAGGTAGGAGTCCACAACCGCGGTCATGGGAAGTTCACCTCGCCCCAAGGCCAGTAACCCCCCGAGGAGCAGCCGGTACTGGGCCAGCGACGGCACCCCATCCTCGATGACCAGCCGGTCGGCGGCCTCCACCAGGACCTGGGCCGCGCAGAAACGTTCATAGTCGGCCCCGAGCATAGGCGGATGCAGCGACTCGACCTGGATGATCGTCTCCAGAGATCCGCGCCCTTCGGCCAGCTGCACGTCCACATGGCTGAACAACTCCAGCCTGGCACCAAATTTTGAGCCGGTACGACGGATTCCCCTCGCCACGGCCCTCACCTTGCCGTGGCCACGGGTGAACAGGCTGATGATCCGGTCCGCCTCTCCCAACTTCCAGGTACGCAGAACCACGGCCTCGTCTCGGTAAGTGCGCACCTCGCCATGCTATCCACCCTGGCCGGATAGGCTTCAAGAATGCCCTACCGCAATCCCACCCCCCATCCCTCCGGTGCCCGTCCGCCCGCGATTCCAGCGGCGAAGCTGCCCCGGCACGTGGCCATCGTGATGGATGGCAACGGTCGCTGGGCAAAACAACGGGGCTTGAAACGCACCGAAGGGCACGCCCGCGGTGAGGCCGCCCTGCTGGATGTCATCCACGGGGCGTTGGAGATCGGGATTCCCTACCTCTCGGCCTACGCCTTCTCCACCGAGAACTGGAAACGTTCCCCGGAGGAGGTGCGCTGGCTGATGGGTTTCAACCGCGAGGTGATCCACCGCCGCCGGGATGAACTGGACGCGATGGGGGTGAGGATCCGCTGGGCCGGGCGCAGGCCACGGCTCTGGGGTTCCGTGATCCGGGAGCTGGAGCAGGCAGAGACGCAGAGCCGCCGAAACACCAAACTGACCCTCCAGTTCTGCGTCAACTACGGAGGCAGGGCGGAGATCGTGGACGCCGCCCGGGAGGTGGCCCGCCTCGCCAAGGCCGGAAAGCTGGATCCCGATCGCCTGAGCGAGGATCGTTTCCGGCGCTTTCTCGACGAGCCCGAGATCCCGGACGTCGACCTGTTCCTGCGTTCCTCGGGCGAGCAGCGCACCTCGAACTTCCTGCTCTGGCAGTCGGCCTACGCGGAGTTCATCTTCCTCGACCGGCTGTGGCCTGATTTCGACCGATGTGACCTCTGGGGAGCCGTGGAACAGTACGCCACCCGTGAACGTCGTTTCGGAACCGCCTGAACAGTCACCTCATGGAGAAAGGCGCAGCAACGTAACGGGACCCACCGGCCGCGACCGCCTGGATTCGCGCTTCCCACAGGAAAAATCGAAAACGATCCCCGGCCCGGGGTTCTCAGAACAGCACGGTCGTCAGGCGGCGACGGGCCTTCAGTACCTCTGGTGAGGTCCGTCCGGCAACCTCGAAGAGTTCCAGCAGCCGAACCCGGATGGTCTCCCGCTCATCAGGACCGACTTCGGCGGCCAGCCCCAGGAGACGGTCGAAGGCGGATGCGTATTCCCCTTGGATCACCTCCAGATCGGCTGCATCCAGCTGTGCGGCGACGTCGCCTGGGTGTTCGGCCGCGGTTCTCACCACGGCGGCGCCGTCGAAGGATGCAGAACGCTCCAGGAGCGCTGCTTGGGCGCGGCCCGCGGTTGCCTCGGGATCACCGGGGGTGGCGGCGAGTAGGATGTCGAACTCGGCGACTGCCCGGGCGAAGTCCCCGGCGGCCAGCGCGGCATCGGCCTTCTCGAAACGCGGGTCCGTGGCTGGTTCCGCCGCGCTCTCCGGGGCGGCCGATCCGGTGGGCTGGGCGCGCCCCGTCATGCCGTTCGCCACGGCCAGCTGGGACACCTGGTCCAAGACGGCCGAGATGTCCGCGCGGTCGCGTGTTCCCTGAAAGAGCGGCGCAACCTGCCCCCCGATGATCGCCACGACCATCGGCACCGCGGTCACCCCGAGCGCCTGGGCCAGGCGCTGTTCGGCATCCACGTTCACGCGGGCCAGGAGGAAACGCCCCTCGGCGGCGTTGACGAGCGCCGCCAGATCGGCGGAGACCGCTGCGCCGCCCGTGTCGCGGGGCGAATGGAACTCCACGATCACGGGATGCTGCATCGAACGCCCGACCAAATCCTGGAAACCCGCCTCAGTGATATCGGTCACGTAGGCGCCTCCTCCGGCACCGTCGGTGGGCTGGGCGGTGGCGAGGGTGGACAGGTCTACGGCACCGGGGCGCGTGAAGTTCGGATTCGTCATGCCATCAATCTTTGCGGGCGGGGTCAATTCCCACAACCGGAAGTGAAAAGATGGGTGCATGGCACATGAGCGAGCTGGCCTGGTGGCCTTGGAATCCGATCTCATCGACGTCGACGCCGTCCTTGCGGCCTACTACGACCTGACCCCCAACCCCAGCAATCCCGATCAAAAGGTGGTCTTCGGCACCTCAGGGCATCGTGGCTCCAGCCTCGATATCGCCTTCAACGATCTCCACATCGCCGCCACGACGCAGGCCATCGTGGAGTACCGGGCGGCACAGGGGATTCACGGCCCCTTGTTCATCGGCAAGGACACCCACGCTTTGTCCCTGCCTGCGTGGCGCACCGCCGTCGAGGTGCTGGTGGCAAATGATGTCCCCGTCTTCGCGGAGCGGGAGGACGAGTACACTCCGACCCCCGCGGTCTCCCGCGCCATAATCCGTTACAACCGCGAACACCCGGAGCAGGTCGCCGACGGTATCGTCGTGACCCCTTCCCACAATCCGCCGCGCGACGGCGGATTCAAGTACAACCCGCCGACGGGCGGCCCGGCCGATACCGACGCCACGAAGTGGATCGCCGACCGCGCCAACACCCTGATGGCCTCCCCCGCGTGGATTCGCCGCAAGCCCTACGAGCAGGCCGCCGCCGACGTGACCCGCTTCGACTACCGCACCCCCTACTGCACCGAGCTCGCAACCGCTCTGGACCTCGACGCCATCGCGGCGGCGGGCGTCCGCATCGGGGCGGACCCGCTTGGCGGGGCCTCCGTCCAGTACTGGGAATACCTGGCCGAGCAAAGCCCCCTTGACCTGACCGTGGTGAATCCGAAGGTGGATCCCACCTGGAGGTTCATGACCCTGGACACCGACGGCAAGATCCGCATGGACTGCTCGTCGCCGAACTCGATGGCCTCCCTGGTGGCCAACCGCGACCGCTACGACATCGCCACGGGCAACGACGCCGACTCGGACCGTCACGGGATCGTCACCCCGGACTCCGGGTTGATGAACCCCAACGCCTTCCTCGCGGTCGCGATCGACTACCTGTTCTCCCACCGTCCCGGCTGGGCCGCGACGACGGGGGTCGGCAAGACTCTGGTGTCCTCCTCCATCATCGACAAGGTAGCGGCGCGGCTCGGACGCAAACTGGTTGAGGTGCCCGTCGGCTTCAAGTGGTTCGTCCCGGGCCTGACCAACGGCTCGCTCGGTTTCGGCGGAGAGGAATCCGCGGGGGCGAGTTTCCTCGATTTCGAGGGCCGTACCTGGACCACCGACAAGGACGGCATCCTCCTCGCCCTGCTCGCCAGCGAGATCCTGGCCGTGACGGGACGCTCGCCCAGTCAGCACTACGCCGGCATGGAATCGGCCTTCGGAACCTCCTACTACGCCCGCGTCGACGCGGAGGCCAGCCGCGAGCAGAAGGCCCGGCTCGCTGCCCTCTCCCCCGACGACGTCAGGGCCCACGAACTGGCAGGGCAGCCCATCACCGCGGTTCTGACCAACGCCCCTGGCAATGGGGCACCCATCGGGGGTATCAAGGTGACCACCGACTCCGGCTGGTTCGCCGCCCGCCCCTCCGGGACCGAGGACAAGTACAAGATCTACGCCGAATCACTGCGCGACGCGGACCACCTGGCGCAGATCCAGGCAGAGGCCCGTGAAGTGGTCGACGCCGCCCTCCGGGGCTGAGCCCACTCCCCCACGAGGCCGGCGGGTCACGCCCCGTCGGCCTCGTCTTCCATGACCATTTTCTTGCGGAGACCGGAACGCTGAATCACCCGCTGGATGGTCAGGTCTCGCTCCGCCGGGCGGGCGACGTAACGGATGTCCCGCAATCCCTGCGCTTGGGCTGCGGATTCGAACACCAGGTGTCCGTAGTCGAGGATCTTCCCGAGCATCGGCTGCTCCAAGGAGATGTCCAGAATCCGGGTCATGGGCATCGTCGCCAAGTGGGTGTTGAACACCCCGTGGATCCGGAACACCCGCATGTTGGTTATGACGAACCGGTCCATGTGTGCGACATGGGCCTTCCAGAAGCCGAACCCCAGCAGACAGAGCCCGACAAGCATCGGAATCCAGAAGAATCCGCGCGCCACGATCATGAAGACGAACGCGGGAATGCTCAGGGACATCACGCCGATCCAGGGGAGGGACACCACCCAGTGTTTGCGTACCTCGTCGATGACCCGTTCGTCCTCCTCCACCAGCAGGTGACGCTGGATGTCAGGTTCGAGGAGGCGGGCGAGCAATCCCACGACCGAACTAACCGGCCAAGCGGGAGAAGAACCGGGCTATCGATTCAAAGGCACCGAAGAACGTCCTGATGGCCTCCGCTGCCGCCTCGGGGCGAGTGAACAGGTAGAAGACCACGAAGGCGATGCCGAGCACGAGCAGGACCTTCTTGATCCAGCCAACCATGATGTCTCCAAGTCTCAAGGGGAAGGGACTCACACAAGCGCCTACCAGTCTGCATCACCCGGAGTGTTGTTGGAACCTGACGCGCCGCTGTTGAACTTCATAGTCTCCCACCTCGACCGCCTCGAACCGCTCACGCCGCGCCGTCACCTTGCGCACAGTTTTCTTCCCACCCCAGCGCCACGGTTTCACCGGCCGGATGAAAGAATGGCCGACATGGAGAACCAAGATCTTTTCATCTGCATCGATCACGTCGGTCTGGCCGTTCGCGACCTCGACGAGGCCATCAAGTTCCATTCCGAGGTTTTCGGATGGCGCGAGCTGCACCGCGAAGTCAACGAGGAGCAGGGTGTCGCGGAGGCCATGATCGGCACGGGAACCCAAGGTGAGGAGAACGCCAAGATCCAGCTCCTGGCCCCCCTCAACGAGAACTCCACCATTGCCAAATGGCTGGACCGCAACGGCGGCCCCGGCATCCAGCAGCTCGCCTACCGCGTGCACGATCTGGATCACGTGAGCGCCGTCCTGCGCGAGCGCGGCCTCAGGCTGCTGTTCCCGGAAGCCAAGCGGGGTACAGCCGATTCCCGCATCAACTTCGTCCACCCGAAGGATGCCGGCGGCGTCCTCCTGGAGCTGGTGGAACCCGCCAAGAATGCCTCGCACTGAGGTCTTTCCGGGAGCGCCGGCGGACGCCCTCGCGTCCGCCGGCACTCCCACGCCTACTCCGGGGTAGGCTCAGTACCGAACGTGCCAAGCCAGGAGACAACAATGACCGATGTTCGTACTGAGATCGAGGAGGAGACCGGCCTCAACCTCTTCGAGGACAAGGCCAGCGCCGTCGGGGGTTTCCCCCACGCCATGCTCGGCTATGACAAACAGGCGGTGGATTCCTACATCCAGGATCTCGAACAACGCCTGCTCGAGATGAAGGTGCAGCTGCGGGAGCAACGTCGGGAGACGAGCTTCGTGCGAGCGCAGGTCGGGACCACGGACTTCGCCAAACTAGGCGCTCATGCCCGTGGCCTGCTGGAGGCCGCGGAAGCGCAGGCGGCCGAACTGGTCCGCCTGGCGGAAGCCGAATCCGATCGTCTCCGGCAAGAGGCGCGTCTGGCCGCGACCGCGGCCAGGGAAGCCGCCCAGCAGGAAGCCGACGACGTGCGCCTGTCCGGGCTTGCCAGCCTGCGCAAACTTCGGCAGGAGCAGGCCGAGGCAGGGCAGGCCGTGCTGGAGGCCGCTCGGCGCGATGCGAACCTGGTCCGTGCCGACGCGGAGGCCCAGTCGAAGTCGTTGCTGGAGGAAACCTCACAGCGCATCAACGCTCAGCTGGAGGCCGCCCGGATCGATGCCGCCCGGATGCGTCAAGAAGCCGAGCGAGACGCCACTGCTGCGCGCTTGGCCACCGAGAAGTCCACCGCCACCGCCCTGGCCAAACAGGCGGAGACGGTCAGACGGACAGAGGAGAACGTCAGCTCCCAGCTGGCCGAGGCGAGAACCCGGTCCGAGGCCGCGACCAAGCAAATCGAGGAGGCCCGCGCAGAGGCCATCAAGATCCGCGAGTCCGCTGTGGAGGAGGCCGAGCAGATTCGCACCACCGCAACCCGCGAAGCAGAGGCGACGTTGTCGGCGATGCGGGAGGAAGTGCGTCAGAAACAGGAGGAGCTCGAGGAACAGGTGGCTTGGCGCAAGGAGCAGCTCGAACGCGAAGTAGCCGCCCTGATGGCACGCCGAACCTCCATCGTCGCATCCATGCAGAACCTGCGCGCCATGGCCGAGGAGGCCGTGCCCGACATGGAGCTCACCGAGATCATCAGCGGTGGCGAGGTGACGGCCCCGCAGCCACGGGAACGCAAGCAGGCGAAGTGACGTCCCCCGCTCCCGGGGCGGAGGACAACCTCCCGATCCCCGAGGACACGGGACCAGTCCCCGAGATCGGTGTGGGGGAGCCATCCTCCCCCACACCGCAATCCGAGCAACCGGTACCCGAATCAACATCCATCATTCCCACGACGGATTCCAGGCAGGGAAAGAAATCTGGACCTTTCAGGGGTACCGTGCTGTCGGGTGGTTTCAGGAAGTTCTTCAGAAGCCTGTTCGGCAACGCCCGCAAGGGGGCGAAACAGCTCCTGACCCCCACCCCTGAGGAGCCAGTGCTTCCCGTGCCGCCGGTGGTGGTGCAGAACGAGACTAAGCTGCTGAACCACTCCCCGTTCTCCATCGGCTTCTTCGGTGCCCTCGGGGTACTGGTCGCGATCAGCCTCATGATCGCCGTGGCACAGGTGCAGAACATCCTCATCCTGGTGGTGCTCTCTCTGTTCCTGGCCCTGGGACTCAACCCCGCTGTTGAGTTCTTCACCAGGCGCCGGGTGCCCCGCCCGCTGGCGGTGTTCTTCGTGACGGTAACCCTCCTGGGAATCATCGTGCTGGGTGTCACCGCGCTGGTTCCGTTGATGACGAGCCAGGTGCAGTCCCTCGCCTTCAGGGTGCCTTACTGGATAGCGATGCTGGCCACGAACGAGCAGGTGGCCAGCTGGGATGCTCAGTACAACCTGCTCGAAACGGCCCAGCGCTATCTCGCCTCGGGCGGGTTGGTGCAGAACCTGTTCGGCGGTATCTGGGGAGCCGGTGTACTTGTGGCCAACCTGATCTTTTCAGTGATCATGACGCTGGTGCTCACCATCTATTTCCTGGCCTCACTGCCAGCGATCAAGGAGGTCATCTACAAACTGGCCCCGGCAAGCCGGCGTGCACGTTCCCGCTACCTGGCCGATGAGATCTTCCGCGGGGTCTCCGGATACATCACCGGAATGTTCATGATCGTCACGGTGGCCTCGGGATGCAGCTTCATATTCATGAACATCATCGGGCTCGGCGCGTACTCGCTGGCGTTGTCGTTCATCGTCGCCCTGTTCTGTTTCATTCCCTTGGTGGGTTCCTCCTTGGCCATGCTCGCGGTTGCCCTGGTGGGTTTCGCCACCTCACCGACCACGGGTATAGCCACCATCATTTATTTCCTGATCTACCAGCAGTTCGACGCCTACATCCTCTACCCCACGGTCATGAAACGCACAGTGAAGGTACCCGGGGCGCTCGTCGTGCTATCCGCACTGATCGGGGGCATCCTGTTGGGAGTGATCGGCGCCCTGATAGCCATCCCGACGACAGCCGCCCTGCTACTGCTCTACCGCGAGGTGCTCCAGCCACACCTGGACGCCAGTTAGGATTTGTCCCGTGCGCCTCGTCATTGCCCAGTGCCAGGTCGACTACACGGGTCGGTTGACCGCTCATCTTCCCATGGCCAAACGATTGATCATGTTGAAAGCCGACGGATCTGTCTCGGTACACGCGGATGACCGCGCGTACAAACCCCTGAACTGGATGAGCGCGCCCTGCACCCTCACCGTCACTGAACCTGATGAAACGGCTCAGAAGATCGGGGCGAACTCCTTGTGGCTGGTCCGTTCCGGATCCGGCGACACCCTTCGGATCGCCCTGGGCGAGGTGTTCCTGGACGTGAATCACGGGTTCGGTGTTGATCCAGGACTTCAGAAGGACGGAGTCGAGGCACACCTGCAGGCTCTGCTGGCCGAGCATCCCACCACCTTCGGGGAGGGCTGGCAGGTGGTCAAACGCGAGTTCTACACCCCGATCGGCCCGGTTGATCTTCTGTTGCGCGACACGAACGGGATGCACTTCGCGGTGGAGGTGAAAAGGCGGGGCGAGATCGACGGAGTTGAGCAGCTGACCCGGTACCTGGACCTGATGAACCGCGACCCGCAGCTGGCCCCCGTGAAGGGAATCTTCGCCGCTCAACAGATCAAACCCCAAGCCGCCACCTTGGCCGCGGACCGGGGCATCACGTGCCAGTTGCTGGACTACGACGCGCTGCGCGGGATGGACAATTCCGAGGATCGGCTGTTCTGATGGCAAGGCGACCCTCGAAGCACCTACGGCCCCCACGCCCCCTCGACACGTCACGCCACACGTCCAGACGGGTCACATCAGCAGGTTCCTTCTTGGTACGGGAAGTACCCGAGGACCGAGCTCTGAAGCGATACACCTGTCCGGGATGCAACAATCCGATCCCCGTCGGAATGGCTCATCTGGTGGCGTGGCCCGAGGAACCCGGATTCGGTTTCGACTCCGGGGTGGAACAACGCCGCCACTGGCATTCGCACTGTTGGAGGCTGAACCGATGATCCACGGAATCACCGTAGGATCGGGCCCGGCGCAGGTGGTGTTCCTGCACGGCCTGTTCGGTCAGGGCAAGAATTTCACCCGAATAGCGACCGCCCTGACCGAGGTAGCGACCTGCCATCTGCTCGACCTGCCCAATCACGGCGCCTCGTCCTGGACAGTAGGTTTCACCCTGGATGGTCAGTCCGAGCACATAGCCCACTGGTTGCGGGAGAACTTCGACGAACCCGTAGCCTTGGTGGGACACTCGCTGGGTGGGAAACTGGCGATGCGGTTGGCTCTTACCCATCCCGACCTGGTAGATCGCCTTCTGGTTGCGGACATCTCCCCCGTCCCGAGCGATAGCCCGACCGGATTCGCACCTCTGGTGGCGGCCATGCGTGGCCTGGACCTGGAGCACTTGGCCAGCCGTACCGAGGCCAGCCGACGGCTCGCCGATGCGATCCCCGACCCGCAGGTCCGTGGTTTCCTACTTCAGAACCTGCGTCGGCTCGGTGGGGACTGGGCCTGGAAAGCCAACCTTGATCTGCTCGGTGATTCCCTCCGGGTAATCGGCGGCTGGCCGAGAATGGAAACGGTCTATGAAGGTCCCGTCTGGTGGGTGGCCGGGGGACGATCCCCCTACGTCCTCCCGGAGCACGCCGAACCAATGCGCCGGTTGTTTCCCCGGGTCGTCACCCTGACCCTCAAACGCGCGGGCCACTGGGTGCACGCCGACGAGCCTGAGGCCTTCACCTCGATCTGCACCGAGTTCCTGGGCTCACCCGCCGTCATCAGCTCAACGTGACCGAGCTGATGACGGCTTCCGCTATGGGGCTCGTCCCATCTGTTTCGTCGACCCCCTGCGCGGCAATCCCCTGCACGACGGCCAGCCCACCCTCATCGGCGGTGCCGAAAACAGCGTAGTCGGGGCTGAGCTGGCTGTCCTCCCAGACAATGAAGAACTGCGACCCCGCGGTGTTGGGTTTACCGGTGTTCGCCATCGCGACAGTTCCCTTCGGGTAGGTGGCGACGGCTCCCTCCTTCTCCAGCCCCGTGGTCCGGGGGCTCAACTCATCAGGGATCGTGTACCCGGGCCCGCCCGTCCCGGTTCCGGTCGGGTCACCGCACTGGAGCACGAAGATGCCGTAGTCGGTGAGCCGGTGGCACCTGGTCTCGTCGAACCAGCCCTGTTGTGCCAGGGACATGAAAGAGTTGATGGTACACGGGGTGGCCGAACGATCCATCGTGATCTCCACATCACCCGCCGTCAGGTGAAAGGTTGCCTTGGTTTCTCCCGCGTTCAGAACGTCCTCGCCACTGGGTGGATCCACGGGCTTGGCCGGTTCCCCACCCGGCGGGTAGGAGCAACTGACCGCCCGCCCGGCCTCGTCAGCCGGGCTCGACTGGTTTGCATCACTGCACCCGGTTAGGGCGAGAGCGGAAACGACCAAGGGAACAAAAGCCTTGAATGCCACCCCAGACATTGTAGATAAAGTTGCCCCATGGTGAACCTGACACGCATATACACCCGCACCGGCGACGCCGGAAACACCCGTCTCTCGGACAATGCCGCGGTGCCAAAGACCGATCTGCGAGTCGAGGCCTACGGGGCAGTCGACGAGACCAACTCGAACCTGGCGCTCGCGGTGGCCCACGGTGGACTACCGGAGCGGGTGGTGGAGATGCTCGCCCTGATCCGCAACGAACTCTTCGATGTCGGCGCAGACCTCAGCACCCCCTTGCACCCCAGCCCCCAGTATCCGCCGCTTCGTATCGAGCAGTCCTCCATCGACCGACTGGAAGAGTGGTGCGATGAGCTAGGTGCAGAGCTGCCGGCCCTGCGTTCGTTCATCCTGGCCGGTGGCAGCCCCGCCGCGGCCCAGCTGCACGTCGCACGCACGGTGTGTCGACGCGCTGAACGGGTTGCTTGGCGGGCCGCCCAGACCCACGGAACCGAGCCCTCTGCGGAGCGCGGTGAGGGTGGTGTGAACCTGCTGGCGATCACCTACCTGAACCGGCTGAGCGATCTGCTGTTCAACATGTGCCGGACCGCGGCAGGCCCTGAGGGGGACGTCTTGTGGGTCCCGGGAACAGATCGCCAAGCCCCCGAGAAATCCCGCGGACGCACAAAAGAATGAGAGTCCCTCACAAAGGTGAGTCGGCGCTACCCGGCAGGTAATGGCTTCCGGGTGGAGCCGACTCCAACCAAGCCATCAACCCCATAACGTTGTCCAGGTCCATGGCCAAGTTGTGTTCGTGCCCGGCAAAGCGATCCTTGATCGTGACGATCCACGAATTGTCGAATAGAACGACCTCCTCCAAGGCCGTGGCGACGCGGCGCCGCTGCCAGCTAGTTCCTACCCTGGAAAAGGAACAACTCGGCCGCAGCGCAAGCGAGAAGGCGCGATACCAGTCGAGCCTGTCCCCGCGGTAGCGGGCGAAACCCAGTACCCAACCGACGCCGGGTCCACCGTCGCGCATCCGATGGGCGCAGTCAAAAAGACCACCTTGGCGAGTGAGCCAGCGGCGACGCGCGTAGAGAAGGACAAAAGGGAGAATACAGACGCAGGTGACCGCCACGATTGTCACGACCACTGTCAGCCCCATGCACAAAAACATAGCGCCAACACCTGTGCACGACGAGCCGGGACACTCGCAAGACGTGTGCGAAATGCCCCGGCCTGCCGCGAAATGACCGTCAGTGACTGGACTGGTATTTCTCCCCCGCCCGGATCTGAGCGTTCAGGATGTGCAGGCGGTGCACCTGTTCATCCGTCGCACCACCCTCGCTGCGGAGATGACGCAGGTCGTGAGCTTCCAGGCGGGCCTCTTCCAGGAGGATTTCCTCGGCGAGTTTGACCTCGTGGCTGAGGATCCGGACGTGCCCCTGGGCCACGGCCAGCAACCCGCCGTCAATGGCGAGGATCTCCGTCCGGCCCTCCGCCACGACGATCTCCACCATGCAGGGCACCAGAGCGGCCATGAGTGGCTCGTGTCCCGGCAGGATGCCGATGTCACCCTCGTCCGTGCGGGCAATGACGTTGACGGCATCGCACTGCATGACCATCTTGTCCGCGGAGACGACCTCCAGCTTCAGCGGCTGATATTCCACGCTCACAAGTCCTTCTGCATCTTGTCCCAGTTCGCGAAGACGTCCTCCATGCCACCGACGTTGAAGAAGGCCTGCTCGGCGATGTGATCGACATCGCCACGGCAGATCATCGAGAAGCCCTCGATGGTATCCGCCACCGGCACGGTGGAGCCCGGTATGTTCGTGAACTTCTCCGCCATGTAGGTGTTCTGGCTGAGGAACTGTTGAATCCGGCGCGCCCGGTTGACCGTGATCTTGTCCTCCTCGGACAGCTCGTCGATGCCGAGAATGGCGATGATGTCCTGGAGCTCCTTGTTGCGCTGCAGGATCTGCTTGACGCGCACGGCCGTGTCGTAGTGTTCCTGGCCAATGTACTGCGGATCGAGGATCCGCGACGAAGAGCTCAGCGGATCCACGGCCGGGTACAGGCCACGGGACGCGATCTCGCGGCTCAGTTCCGTCGTCGCGTCCAGGTGGGCGAAAGTCGTCGCCGGGGCCGGGTCGGTGTAGTCGTCGGCGGGCACGTAGATGGCCT
>CALLVV010000072.1 GCA_938012815.1 uncultured Propionibacteriaceae bacterium | reverse complement strand
GGAATCCGGATACAAAAACCCGAACACTGAGACGATGTTCAGTGCGGGTCCGGAGGTTTCTCCCCATAGTTGCATGCTTCCCATGGGGGTGCGGGCGATGCACCACCACTGCTGTTCTGGGAACGGCAACTCGAGGTCCTCCAGCCAGGACTCCACTGCCGGCGCCCACTCCAGGGGGTTCGTGATCCAATGCCTACCATGAGCGAAACCGTCGAAACCCACGGTTCGCCAGATCTGCAGAATCGAGGCCGGGAACACTCCCTCGAAACGTTCCAACACCTCCGGGGAAGCCGCCTCACCCACCCCCAACGGGCCACCCTCAACCCTGAAGAAGTCCTCAAGCTGTTCCTCAACCCAACCCGGGTCACACCGTAACTCGTCCATGACCACACACTACCGGCCAGAGACAGAACCGAACAGGGAAACCACAACCAGAACCTGGTGCCCGTCACAGGTGAGGGCTGGCGGACAGCATCGACGACCGCCAGACCCGGACCGGTTCCATGGAGCACGGATGGTGTGGCCGTACCGGGAGACGCGGCAGCAAGCCCTACTGGTTCCTGCTCCCATCCCTGTGCCTGTCCCGGCTCCTGCTCCGGATTGTGTGTCTGTGTTTGTTCTTGTGTGTGGGGGTCGGTCATGGCAGTGTCTCTTGATCACTGCCCAGGCTCGGTGGGAGGCTGGTTGTCCTGGGTGACGATGTGTTCAACAAGCGCATCACCAAAGGAAGCCATCAAATCGGGTCGCATCTCTGGTTCGGTGTTTTGTCCCAGGAACGCCACATGCGCTACTGCGGGTTCCTTGGCGAGAAGTGATGCGTCGAGGCGGCCTGTCAGGCAGTAGGCCGGTACCAGGGCGAACACTTCGCCTGGGCCAAGAGACCCGAACTTCTTGAAACCCTCATCAGCCAACCGCCGCCTCGAGACATCATCCCGGGCACTGTCCTTCGTCACGGACAGTAGGCGACTACAGCCCATTCGTTCCCGCATGACCGGATCCAGCATGTTCCGATGAGAAGCGGAATCCGGATACAAAAATCCGAACACTGAGATGATCTTCAGTGCGGGTCCGGAGACCTCCCCCCACAACCGCATGCTGCCCATGGGGGTACGGGCGATACACCACCACCGTTGATCCGGGAAGGGCAGGTCCAGGCCCTCCAGCCAGGACTCCACCGCTGATGCCCACTCCAGGGGGTTTGTGATCCAGCTTCTGCCGTTGGCGATGCCGTCGAAGCCGACGGTTCGCCAGATCTGGAGGATCGAGGCCGGGAATATTCCTTCGAAGTACTCCAACACCTCCGGGGATGCTGCTTCCCCCACCCCCAGTGGGCCACCCCGATACCCGAAATACGCCCCCATCTGCTCCTCAACCCAGCCCGGGTCACACCGTAACTCATCCATGACCACACACTACCGGCCAGAGACAGAACCGAACAGAGAAACCAAAACCGGAGACGTGGAGGTTTATTCACAGACGGCGTGTCGGCCAGCAAAGCCCCTAGTCAGGGTGCACTTGAGGAAGGCCGTGAATAAGGCTCGTGGTCTCCATCATCGGTGAGGGCGGGATGGAAACCATCGGTGGCCACCAAACCCGGACCGGTTCCGTGTATCACGGAAGTTGCTGTCGTGCCGGGAGCCGCACCAGCAAGCCCTACTGGTTCCTGCTCCCATCCCTGTGCCTGTCCCGGCTCCTGCTCCGGATTGTGTGTCTGTGTTTGTTCTTGTGTGTGGGGGTCGGTCATGGCAGTGTCTCTTGATCACTGCCCAGGCTCGGTGGGAGGCTGGTTGTCCTGGGTGACGATGTGTTCAACAAGCGCATCACCAAAGGAAGCCATCAAATCGGGTCGCATCTCTGGTTCGGTGTTTTGTCCCAGGAACGCCACATGCGCTACTGCGGGTTCCTTGGCGAGAAGTGATGCGTCGAGGCGGCCTGTCAGGCAGTAGGCCGGTACCAGGGCGAACACTTCGCCTGGGCCGAGAGACCCGAACTTTTTGAATCCCTCATCAGCCAGCCGCCGCCTCGAGACATCATCCCGAGCAACATCCTTCGTCACGGACAGTAGGCGACTACAGCCCATTCGTTCCCGCATCACCGGATCCAACATGTCCCGATGAGAAGCAAAACTTGGACGTAAAACCCCCAGCACTGAGTGGATCTTCAGTGCGGGTCCGGAGACCTCCCCCCACAAGCGCATGCTTCCCATGGGGGTACGGGTGATGCACCACCACCGTTGATCCGGGAAGGGCAGGTCCAGGCCCTCCAACCACGACTCCACCGCCGGCGCCCACTCCAAAGGATTCGTGATCCAGCTTCTGCCGTTGGCGAAACCATCGAAACCAACGGTCCGCCAGATCTGCAGAATCGAAGCCGGAAACACTCCCTCGAAACGCTCCAACACCTCCGGGGAAGCCGCCTCACCCACCCCCAACGGGCCACCCCGATACCCGAAATACGCCCCCATCAGTTCCTCAACCCAGCCCGGGTCACACCGTAGCTCATCCATGACCACACACTACCCGAACCATCACATGTCTCGTAGGTGGTGACGAAAACAGGTTTAATCGAACACGAGGGTGTAAGCCGTTGAAGTGCAATCTCAGACCGCTCGTCGAAGTTCCGGAGTCAAGTGGACTTGGCGATGACTGTGAATAAGCCTCAAGGTCAGCGGTTTCCCGATTTGGTGGGCGTAATGGCCTTGGATCCACGCGGAGACGGTCTCACGGATCTCAGGATTCGGTACGTCATCATTGGGTGTCACTCCCTGAATCGTCCGCACGGAGGAGGGTACGCCAACCTTGCGGGTCAGGATGTTTCCCATTCTCTCGTGCCCGATCTTGTTGGGGTGGCACCAGTTCTCCTTCTCGAAGGATGTATGGGATTCAGTTTTCCTCGACTCGGCCAAGTATCCCGCGGTCTCGAAGAATTCGTTTATCCAGCGATAGTCATTCTTGTTGAGCGCGCTGGGATCGGGCTCGTGCCCTTCAAACTCCTCGCGCACTGAGTCGATGTAGTGGACTTTGTGAGGGTGCCCCGCATTCCATGCGTCAACAGTCCTTCGTTGAACCGCGGCCATCTCATTCGCTACTTTCCTAATTTCATCACCCGCTGCGAACTCCTGGTAGGAGCAGGACCAGGCGTCTTTCTGAACGCACTGGTGAAAAACGTAGTTGGACTTGGGGGTCAGCAGATTCGGGTACCCCATGAGGACGATCTGGGCATGGTCGTCAGGAAGCCTGTCCGCGATGGCTTGAAATATTGCTGTGGTTCTGGCTCGCAAGCCGTTCTCGCCTCGGTCATTGACGAAGTCTTGGAAATGTTTCAGTGACAGCTGACAGGCTTTCGGGGAACGATAAAAGAGCGCGAAGCAGGTCTCTACCACCTTGCCGAAATCCCCATCATTCCCGCCGGCTGAGAACATCACTAGGTCTGCATCCAAAGGCAGGGGTTCCTTTTCCCCCTTGATTTGTTCATCAACAACCATGCTTGTCGTTGCTCCCGACTTTGCGAGGTTCGTGTAGCGAGTATAGATCTGTTTTTGCTGCTGAGCCAGTCCACGTAGTGACTGGCCCAATTGTTTCTGCTTCGATAGTGGCCCGGAGCTGCCGTGTCGTATTCCCCGGCGCCGTTGCCGGCCGATTACGAGTCGCCGAGCAGAACCACATTGGCGACTTGAATTGGGGGGCGGGGGAGCAGGGGTGGGGTAGGGTCGTCAGCTCGGGCCGAGGGGAGGGTGCCCAGCATGAGGAGAAACGCAATGATCAGAATGAATAGTGACTTTAAGTGATTCTTTCTCATCTTCTTTCTTTCATTGGTGGAAGATGCTGGTGTAGAGAGACGCCCCAGGATATTTGCTGTAGGTGTTGGTTTCGGAGATGATCAATGTGACTGATAGTGAATCGATTCTTTTGGATGCTCCAGTCGACTGAGGTGAACCGATGGTTGGATCCTCGGTCCAGCCATCCTTGGCTGCTGTCTCCAATATCAGTCTACGAGCATCTTCCGGGGGAATCGTGAGCTTGTAGAAGTTCGTGATGTTTGGTTGCTTAGGTTCGAATCCTTCATATTTTGTTTCTTCAGTAGCCAGCAGCTCTATTCCGGGCCATGAGGTTTTCATAATGCTTTGGTCTCGGAGGGCTTGCATTCTGCTGTGCCAGACCCGGCTGGACGCGTTGAGCTGCTGGTGCAACCAGATGCCGGTCCCTATCGCGGCAATCAGAAGCATGATTGCCATGGTGATGCATCCGTACTTGACGTATTTGGTTTTTATGACGATCTGTTTTTCGTCGTGACTCATCTGGGGTCACCTCGCCTCACCTGACTTGTTCTGGTGACGGTAAATTGAACTCTTCGCAACTGTTTTGATGGATCATGTCAGCCTTTTGTTGGAGTCCACAACGATGTGCTGCGCGGAGAGTTGATGGTATGGGTTGGAAACCTCCAAACTGATCGAACAATCCATATCCGTGACCTGCGGCAATCAGGCGGCTTCTCGGGAATTTTGCGATCACCACCTTTCCGGTGTCGTGCAATTACTTTGAATCACAATAACTCGGATTCTTTTGCCCACTCAGTAGTAGACGGTGACTTGAAATGATGCTTCAGGGTACTTTTTGCAATCGCTCCTCTTTTCGGAAATGGTTAGGTTGATCGATCTTGAGTCGAGTCTTTTGAATCCGCTGCGAGAGTAAGAGGAATCGGTGGTCGGATTCTCGATCCAGCCGTCCTTGACAGCAGTGCTCAGTACCAGCTGCCGGGCCTCTTCGTCAGAAATCGTCAGCCTGTAGCAATTGGTGATGCGTGGAAGTTCGGGCTCGAAACCCACATCTTTTGTTTCCTCTGTTGCCAGTAGTTCTATTCCGGGCCAAGATGTTTTCAAGATGTCCTGTGCTTTGAGGTCATTCATGGTTTCGCGCCAGAACTTGTGCGGCGCGTCGAGCTGCTGATATAACCAGATGCCGGTCCCTATCGCGGCAATCAGAAGCATGATTGCCATGGTGATGCATCCGTACTTGACGTATTTGGTTTTTATGACGATCTGTTTTTCGTCGTGACTCATCTGGGAACCGCCTCACCGGGGTTCCTGCGGCGAAGATGAAGTGAATTTTCCACGACCGTCTTGGTGCTGCATGCCGGCCTCCTTGCTCGGTGCTGGCAACGCTACGTCACGCGGAGAGCTGACGGCAAGGAGCTTGGTGGAATATAGTTACGGATTCCCGGGGCGATTGATGCGTCGTTGAATGGCACATGGCCTTTGACAAGGGGTTTCGCTGAGGTGTGCCTGCTTTCACGGCTCAAGCCTGTGCCACGGCACCGACGTTTGACCGATGGGTCGGTTTGTGGTGGACGGAGTGGTTTCGACTCGGACTGATCCCTCCCCGAAGAGCGCTGCTTTCCGCGGGGAAGGTGGGGTCAGGCCAGGTCACCGTGCATCTTGTGAACCTTCTCCAGGGTCGTCTCCAGTCCGCTGGAGTCCATGTAGTCAGCGACGTACTTGGGGTTGTACTTCTCCAGTTCCGCCTCGCGGGTGACGATGTCCTGGTACAGGGCCTCGCGTTCCTCGTCGGTGTTGTGGTACTCGGTGTGCAGGTAGGAGTGGGCCCGGCGGTCCAGGCTGCGGATGGCGCTGGCGACGAGACCCTTCCGGCTGAGCAGGGAGACCGCGACGGTGATCGTCAGGATGGTGAGGATCACGATCAGCGAGTCGATGTCCCCTATGTCCCACACGTCGACGTGTTTCCCGCCGTTGATGAACGGCACGTTGTTCTCGTTGAGGGCGTGGAGGATCAGTTTGACGCCAATGAACCCGAGCACCGCGGTGAGCCCGTACTTGAGGTAGATCAGGCGGTCCAGGAGGTCGTCGATCAGGAAGTACAGCTGCCGCAACCCCATCATCGAGAACGCCGTCGCCGTGAACACCAGGTATACGTTGGTGGTGACGCCGTAGACGGCGGGAACGGAGTCCAGCGCGAACAGCAGGTCGGTGCCGCCGATGGCGATCATCACCAGCAGCATCGGGGTCAGCACCTTGCGGCCGTTCTCGATGGTGAACAGTTTGTCGCCGTCGTAGTGGTCGGTGGTGCGCAGGTACTTCTTCGCAATGCGGATGACGAAGTTGTCGGCGTCGCCGGACTCCCCGTCTTCCGGTGCCAGCATCCGTCCGGCCGTGATCATCAGGACAAGACCGAAGATGTAGAAGGTCCAGCTCCACGCCTCCAGCATCGCCTTGCCCAGTGCGATGAACACCGACCTCGTCAGCAACGCGAAGACGATCCCGAACAGCAACGCTTTCTGCTGATCCTGCCTGGGCACCGCGAACGACCCCATGATCACCAGGAAGACGAACAGGTTGTCGACGCTCAGCGCTTTCTCCAGCAGCCAACCGTTGAAGTACTGGGTGCCCATCTCGACGCCGCCGAAGACAGTCACCGCGACCCCGAAGAGGATGGCCAGACCCACGTAGATGATGGACCAGACGGTGGCTTCCTTGAGGGTGGGAGCGTGCGCTCTGCGGACGTGGGCGAAGAAATCGAAGGCGAGCAGGCCCGCTATGAGCAGCAGGGTCAGGACCCAGATCCAGAGGGGGACGGACAACCGGTTCACTCCTCGATAGAGATTCGAAGGGCAGTCGCGAGTCGATCCGGGAAAGCGATCTGGGCGACCTCATCAAGGGTACCTGCCCCAGCCGGGGGCAACAATCATCGTCCACCCCGCACCGCGAACCTCCCGTCGGTTTCGACGGCGGGTCCCGGTAGTCTCTTCCAAGGACGCCGTGGAAGGGAGCCGACGTGATCACCAAGACCTTCTGGGCCGGGAGGATCCGGGCCTTGCTGGCGGCCGTGCTGGCCTCCGCCCTGCTGCTCGGAGGGTGTTCCTCCGGCGGTTCCGGGCAGGAACGCGACACCCCACCCGACGGGGTGCCGGCTGCCGACGACGTGGTGGCGGGGCTCGCTGCGGGAATCCAGAAACTGGATCTCACGGGTGTGGCGCTGTCCACCCCGCCCGCCGACGCCACCACCGAGCTGAAGACCATCTTCGCCGGCATGGACGACATCACGCCGACGGTGGAGTCGGCGGGAATCCGCTACGCGGCCGACGGCAAGACCGCCACCGCGCACCTCAATTACGCCTTCCCCGTCGGTCAGGAGGGCTGGAAGTACGCCACCACCGTTCCCCTGGAGAACGCGGACGGCAGCTGGCAGGCCACGTGGTCGCCGACGGTGGTGCACGAGAAACTCTCCGCCACGACGCGCCTCAGGCACCAGCGCAGCTGGCCGAAACGCGCCGCCATCAACGATCGCGACGGGGTGGCGCTCGTCGAGGAACGCACCGTCTATCAGGTGGGAATCGACAAGTCGAAGTCCGAGGAGTCCACGTGGCAGGCGGCCGCCGAGCAGCTGGCGCAGCTGCTCGGGATCGATGCCGCCGAGTACACCCAGAAGGTCCTGGCGGGTGGCGCCAAACAGTTCGTGGTGGCCAAGACCGTCTCCCAGGACCAGGTTCCCTCCACGGTCTCCAGCATCCCCGGGGCCTTTGTGAAGGAGTCCGCCGCCAGCGTTGCACCGTCGGACACATTTGCCGTCGGGCTGCTCGGCAGGGTCGGGAACCCGTCGAAGGAGCAGGTGGAGAAGTCGGGTGGTGCGCTGATGACCTCGGACATGGTCGGGGTCAGCGGTCTCCAGCAGCGCTACGACGAACAGCTGCGCGGGGCACCGAAGATCAACATCGACG
Organism: uncultured Propionibacteriaceae bacterium; assembly: GCA_938012815.1. Classification (GTDB taxonomy): domain Bacteria; phylum Actinomycetota; class Actinomycetes; order Propionibacteriales; family Propionibacteriaceae; genus Arachnia. Next base: position 37,404 of record CALLVV010000072.1, on the reverse strand, counting down.
TGGTGGGACGGTCGGGCCAGAACGTCGATCCCGTCCCGTTGTTCTCCCAGGAGGCCAGCGTCGGCAGCCCCATCCAGCTCTCCCTGGACCGTGCCATGCAGGAGAAAGCGGAATCGGTGCTCGACAGCCACGTCAGTTCCGGGATCGCGTCCCTGGTGGTGCTGGACGTCAAGGACGGCGGGGTGCTCGCCGCCGCCAACTCGAAGAGCTCGGGTGAGTACCCCTACGCCACCTTCGGGAAGTACGCACCCGGCTCGACGTTCAAGGTCGTCTCGTCGCTGGCTCTGCTGCGCGCCGGCCTGCGCGCCGACTCGGTCGTGCAGTGCCCCGCCACGATGCAGTTCGACGATCACACGCTGAAGAACTACGACGGCTACCCGGCCGACAAGACCGGCAGCATCACCCTGACCCAGGCGGTCGCGAACTCCTGCAACACCGCATTCGGGACCAACGCCGACAAGGTTTCGCAGGAGAAACTGCAGCAGGCGGCCGCCACCCTCGGGGTGGGCACCGACTACGACGCCGGATTCGCCTCCAACTTCGGGAAGGTGCAGTCCGCCGACGCCCCGTATGACCTCAGCCTCAGCATGATCGGGCAGGGCGGCATCGAGATGTCGCCGATGGGCATGGCGGCGGTCTCGGCCAGCGTCGCCTCCGGTGAGACGCGCATCCCGTGGCTGGTGAAGGGCCACGAGGCGAAGTCGACGGCAACGCCGCTCAGCCAGGACGAGGCCTCGCAGCTCCAGACGCTGATGAAGGCCGTCGTCGCGGAGGGTTCGGGCAACGTCCTCCAGGGAGTCATGACCGGCGCCAAGACCGGCACCGCCGAGTTCGGCAACGCCGCCGCCGACACCGCTCACGCCTGGATGATCGCCTGGAACGACCAGTACGCGGTGGCGGCCTTCGTCCAGGACGGCCAGTCGGGTTCCGGGACGGCCGGGCCGCTCATCAAGGCCATGTTCAGCTAGGTGGTCGAACCGGTGCTGCCGGCTCGGGGTGGCAATCGACTTCAAGGAGGGCTTCTCACCCCACGGTGGTGACCGCCCGTGCCACGATGGCGGCGACGGCCAGCACCGCGACCAGACCCACCAGCGGCCACTGCCAAAGTCGTTGCTGCTCCCGCGGAAGCCAGATCAGGGCAGCGGTGACGGCCATGCCGCCGACCAGGCCGCCCAGGTGTCCCTGCCAGGAGATGAAGCTGGATCCCACGAAGGTGATGGCCACGTTCATGCCCAGCCAGACGAGGATGGTGCGCACATCGCCGCGGCGTTTCCAGACGATCAGCAGCATCGCTCCCATCATCCCGAAGATTGCCCCGGAGGCACCCATGGTCGTGGTGTAGGGAGCGGAGAACCACACCACCGCCGCCGATCCGGCCAACGCCGAGACCAGGTAGAGCGCCAGGAACCGGGCGCGACCCAGCACCGATTCGAGCTGCGGGCCTAGCACGTAGAGGGCCGCCATGTTGAAGGCGATGTGGATGACGTCGAGGTGGGTGAAGGCGTTGGTCAACACCTGCCACCAGGCCCCGGATGCGACGCCCTCCGTCCACGTCGCCCCGAGGGCGGCGCACTGGGCAGGGGAATCCACCGCGAGGACGTAACGCTCCGTCACACAGAATCCCTGGGCCTGGAGCGCCAGCATCCTGAACAGGGGGCTTTCCTCGCCTCCGGTCAGCAGGATGGCCAACCAGATCACCGCATTGATCCCCATCAGCACCTGCGAGGTCAGCGCAGGCCGGGTGCTGTGGGAACCGCCGTAGGGCAGCTGCCCCTGGCGGGTCTGCCTGCGACCCGTGGCGACGCAGTCTGGGCACTGGAACCCGACGGAACCCGCCACCATGCACCGGGGACAGATGGGACGGTGGCAGCGTTGGCAGACGATCCCCGTGGCCTGGTCGGGATGCCGGTAGCAGACGCTCTCTAGCATGGTCGCAAGGCTACCCGTCGCCGTTCTCCGTCCCGGGGAAATCGGTCCGATCCGTTGCGCAACGGGCCGGCCAGGATCTCGCCGAGTATCGTGCCTTTCCATGGGAGCAGGGCATTCTCATTCAACAGAAGGACTGGAACACGTCGGAGTCAACTGGACGGCACGCAACGTCCTGATCGGTTTCCTGGCGGTGCTCGGGGTACTCACGGTGGCCGGATTGATCTGGCTGTGGCCGTCGGGACAGGATCTGTCGTCGAAGGTGAACAAGATCTACGACGCCCAGAACCTAACCCACGAGAACGCCACCATCACCGACATCAAGGACGGTTGCGACACCCAGCAGGTGGGGCAGGCGAAATGCTTGACTGCGACGGTCACCATCGACAGCGGCGAGGACGCGGGCACGTCGGTGGAGATTGCACTGCTCGGCCCGCAGGCGCAGTCCGGTTTGAGGGTCGGTGACGTGATGGAGGTCAACCGCATCGACACCGGCAACGGGGTCAGCTGGTCCTACTCGTCGATCAACCGACTTCCAGTGCTGGGGGTGCTGGCCGTGCTGTTCGTCGCTGTGGTGTTGGCGGTGGCGCGTTGGAAGGGATTGTTCGCGCTGCTGGGGCTCGGTTTCGCCGGGGCGGTGCTCGTCGGATTCATGCTGCCGGCGCTCATCACCGGCAAACCGGGTATCGCCGTGGCGCTGGTCGGGGGCACGGCGATCATGTTCGTGGTGCTCTACGTGGCGCACGGCGTCTCGATCCGGACGTCGACGGCCCTCGCCGGCACGTTGCTCGGGCTGGCGATCACGGTCGGGCTGGGAGCGCTGTCCGCGGAGTTCGCCCGGTTGTCGGGTTTCGCCGACGAGAACGAGTACGACCTGGCGCAGCTCCTGCCCGGGATGAACTTCCGGGAGCTGTTGATGGTGGGCATCATTGTCGGCGGGCTCGGTGTGCTCAACGACGTCACCATCACGCAGAGCTCGGCGGTGTGGGAGCTGCGCGCCGCGGCCCCGAAGATGGCTCGCGGGAAGCTGTTCGCCGCCGGCATGCGGATCGGTCGCGACCACATCGCGTCCACCATCTACACCATCGTCTTCGCCTACGCAGGCGGCTCCATGGCGGTGCTGCTGCTGCTCTACTTCACCGACCGTCCAGCCACCGCCCTGCTGAACGCGGAAATGTTCGCGGGCGAGATCGTCCGCACTCTCGGCAGTGCCATCGGCCTGGTGCTGAGCGTCCCGATCACGACGGGCATCGCGGCCCTGACCGTCGCATCCCCCGAACCGGAATCGCAGGGACGGCACGCGATGGGTGTCGAGGTGGAGTGAGGCAAAGGTGGGTTCTCGTCCTTCAGGACAGCAGTCCGAGGGGAATGACCGCGACCCCGTCGTCGCGACGGTAGGCGTATTCGCCGGTGGTGACGACCACCTTGTCGACGAGGCGCCCGCCGATGCGATCGCCCAGCCAGTGGAGGTGCCGCACATCGGTGTCGTCGGGGTCGCGGGCCAGTGTGACCTCGATGGCCACCACCCTGCCCGCGGTGTTCTCGACGATGAGGTCGATCTCGTGGTCCCCGTTGCGGGTCCGCAGGTGCGATGTCCGCAGCCCGGCGGCCGTGGCACGTGCCCTCACGCACAAGGTGACCAGGGACTCGAAGAGCTGCCCCAGGATCTCCCCCGAGCCCGGGGCACCGCTGAGCAGTTTCGCGGGGGTGATGTCGAGGAGACGGGCCGCCAGCGCCGGGTCGAGCAGCTGATGCTTTGGTCCGATTTTGAGCCTGGCCGGTGGGGTCAGCGACGTGGTCCAGCCCGGGACGGGGTCGAGCACCCAGATCCGGGTGAGGAGGTCGCGGTAGGTCTGGGTTGCGGCGCGGCTGGGTTTGTCGGTCTCGCCGGCGGTTGCCGCCCCCAGGATTGCCGTGTAGGAGGCCGTCGTTGATATTGCGGCGGCGTAGGCAGTGAGCCAGGTCATCAAGGCCTGGGGACGGCGGACCAGCATCCCCTCCTCGGGAAGGTCGCGGTCGACGATGCGGGCGAGGTAGCTGTCGAGCTGGAGGCCCAGGGCGGCGGGACGGATGCCGCGCAGGCCGGGCAGCCCGGAGGCGCATATTTCCTCGGCGTAGTCGGGCAGTCTGAGCGGGCTGTGTCCCTCGATCGTCGCTTCGCGTGTCAGGAGTTTGGCGACGTCGATTCCGCCCGGGGCGACACCGCGTTCGGTGAGCGACATCGGTCGCATGACGAGGGATGCGATGCGTCCCGCGCCGGAATGGCTGGTGGTGCCGGGCCGTGGGGTGGCGCTGCCGGTGAGTAGGACGGCCAGGTCGCGGCGACGGTCCACCGCGTGGCGGATTCGATCCCACACCGGCGGATAGTGCTGCCATTCATCAATGAGGACCGTTTCGTCGGCGCCGAGCAGGGCATCCGTGTCGGCGCGCAGCGCTGCCAGGGTGTGTGGGTCGTCGAGTTCAAGGACACGTTGCACGCGACGGCGTGCGGTCTCGGTCTTGCCAACTGCCTTGGCCCCCTCGATCGCGATGGCGGGCACGTCGGGGAAGACCTCGTCCAAGAGGTCGTCCAAGGCTCTACGCGAGCTTTACCATACAAAACGCAGGATTCCTACTGGTCAAAACGCATGATTTCTACCAGTCAAAACGCCGAACCATGGCGGGTCGGAACAAATGGTGGGGATCCTCGTCCGCCGCGTCGTTGCGGATTTCGCAATACGGCCGCTCCGTCCGTTAGCAACGGATACAACCCGATGAAAGTTGCCGTCTTGGAACGCCTGAGCCTCGGCGATGCCGAAGGTCAGGCGCGCGACCTTCTCGATGAGCGTGGGATACAGATCGGCGCCACTGAATGATTGAAAAGGCTGCGTCAGTGCGCTTTCGAGCTTTTCTCGGTCACGAAGAGGCCCGGCATTGACCTCTTGCCCGTAGATTTTCAAGCAGAGATCAATGCCGATTCGCGTCGTCACTCGGCCAGGAGAGCCAAGGTGCGGCTCCAGCGCTGGCCCATGTGGGCTGCAAGATCCACGGCATGGTCGGGATCCGCATCCTGCAGAGGCGTTGAGGGACGCACCGGACCGGTGCCGTCCAGGCTTTGACGCGTGTACTCGCGACGCATGGAGTCGTGAGTGATCTCGGTGGTACCACGGGCATCATCGGGAAGGTCGCCCCGGGCCTCGCGCCAAGGCCGTTCGGCATGACTCAGCACGGAGAGTTCCTCACCGGTCTTCTCGCCGTAGTGCGTCAGCACCGCATCAGTGATGGCCTTCTGGCCGGCGTCCAGATCGCCGACGGGGTGGGACTTCTCGTGCCAGACATCGCTGACAACCGGACCATTGATCCAGGCCTCGATCCGGTCCTCGAACAGAGGCCTGCCCGTCCAGGCCAGCGACCAAGCCTGTGCGTAGTAGAGCAGCTTGTGCTTCTGGGTGCGTCCGTCGAGGTGCTGCCTGCTCTCCATGTAGCGCAGCACGTCGCTCGCCCATGTCATCCGAATCGCCTCCTCCACGTCACTTGACAGTCTGTATCCGACTCCCTGACTTCATCATAGGTCGCGACACCCACAAGCTCGTAGAAGCCCATCAGTGGTGCGCGACCTGCTCGCTCGCGGTGTCTTCCCGACAATTGGGCCGGGTCCGCGACCCCTGTGTCGGGGGGGTGGCTACGGTTGTCCTCGACGCTGGACGCACCAGCGACCGCGTCCGCGGAGCCGGGTGATCAGCAGGTCGATCCGCTCGACAGCCGCGAAAGTGCAGAACACGGTGTTGTCGGGAAAGACCACCGGCGCCATGGATCACTCGCCTTCGCTCTTGGCCAGCTGTGCCCGCAGGTCGTTGGTGGACATCCCCATCAGCGCAGCCACGGGCCGCAGCGTGATGTGCCCCTGGCGGTGGGCGGCCAGCAGGTCGCGCAGCAGGAGGGTCGGGATGCGGGGTTGGGAGGCCTCGGCCACGCGGGCAGCGTAGTCCTGCTGTTTGCCCAGGGTCGCGACGACGTGATCCATCTCCACCGCCAGCAACCGGTTCCGTTCGGCCTCGTCGATCAGCTTCAGGTTCCCCAGACGGTAGGCCAGCGCGGTCGGCGAGACCCGCAGCTCCCAGACGAGTTCCTTGAACCAGCGCGATCCCCGGTGGATGCGATCCGCCAGGGCCGCCTCCGGCATCAGCAACTCCGCGGCGAACGCGTTGGCCCGCATCTCGCCTTCTCCGTCGCGAGCGTAGACGTTCTCGTCGGTGTGGAGCTGCTGGTCGTCGCTGGCCGCCAGGTGCCCCAGCTCGTGGGCCAGGGTGAACCGCTGACGGGCGGGGACGCTGGAGGTGGCGGCCAGGATCAGCCGGGCCGAACCGGTGGCCGCCGCGAGCCCGTCGAGCTGTCCGAGGGGCTGGATGGCCACGTCGACGCCGAGGTCCATCTCGATCAGCGCCGCCAGGTTGGCTGCCTGCTCCACAGGGGAGTGGAAACTGCGGCGCAGCCGCTTGGCCAGCCCGATGCCCTGCGAGACCCAGCGATTGCCCTTCAGGTCTCCGGCCTCGAAGTGGATCTGCTGGGGGAAACCGAAACCCTCCAGGGCGTCGCGCAGGTTTGTCAGTTCGCGGACGCGGCTGAGTGCGGCACCGGCGCTGACCCCGTCCTCCCCGGTGCGTGCCGCCGCGGCGAAACCGTCCTCGGCGCCCGTCAGTAGCCAGTCGACGGTGACGCCGCCCTGCTCCGCCACGAGCGCCAGCTCCAGGGATGTGAACCTCCTGCTGCCCGTGAGGGACTTGGACAGCTTGGTCTTCTCGATGCCGACTCGGGCTCCGAACTCCGTTTGGGTCAGGCCCGATTCCTTGATCAACTGTCGCACCCGTTCCTCAACAGCCATGGGAACGACCCTAAAAGCAAGTTGCTCCAATCGCAACAAGTTGCGCTACGCTCTACGGGCACTGGAACAGCGTCAGAGCAGAAGATCCCATGTCTTCCAGAAGCGCCAGGACCTACGAGGCACTCGCCATCGGAACCGAGAGCACCGTCATCGCCGAGGTCGCCCGGGATCCGCGCCGCAACCAGGAAATCGGGGCCTCGCGTCAGGTGAACGGATTCACCACCCTTGTTCGTCACGGCCTCCCTGGATGCGGCCTGCAGGTACCACGCCGCGTTCTCCGAGGCGTTGCGCACACTGCCCGAAGCGCGTCGCATCACGGTGGGGCTCATCTACTCCTGGGCGCCGAACGACGACTTCGACGAGAACGAACTCCTTCCCTGGCGCAGAGCCAGGACTACCGCAGCATCTACCTGGAGCTTCACGTCCAGCCCCACCCTGCGCCGCAAACAGCGGGGTCCTGGCCCGGTTGTTTCAGAAAAACGCAGCTGCCAGCCAGGCGGCGCCGATCAAATACAAGGCGGCATAGACCAGGTGCAGCGGCAGGTTGTGTTTCGTGTAAAGGGCGATTTCTGGCCTCGTCAGTTCCTTTCCACTCACCATTTTCTCCTCGACCCTTCCAAAGCCCGTGACGACGTGCACCGTCATGAAGATCGGGAGGATGGCCAGTGCGTACACCTGCGCGGGCAATGGGTGAGCGGAGTGGTTCAGCGCCAGCGAGACGGCGGCGACCACGATCTGGAGCACGAAACAGATTCCGTAGAGAGCCTTCGTGTTCGAGCCGGCGCGAAACGGCGCGTAACTTTCCTGGAGTGCCTTCACCCCGTCGTTTCTCAGCATGTGGGTGAAATAGGAACCCAGTGTGATCGCGTAGCTGGTCAGGTATCCGACCAGCACGGCGCAGAGAAGTGTGTTCGTCAGATACGTCAAGCGCCCAATGAATTCCACGGTACCTCCCTGGGGGTCGTGTCAACAGGGCCCGGGAGACCTCGGGGGCGATGTGCTCCAGCTCGTCGAGGAGGGCTTTCAGGTCGAGCTGCGCTGGTGTGGTCCGCTTCTGTCCGTTTCATCACCCGGGCTGGTCGACGAGGCAGGGGTCATCCCTCGTGGGAGAGCGTGCCGCCGAAACGTTTCTTGAGGCCGGGGCCGTCGCTGTCGGCGGACCTGAGCATGCCGATGACGGCCCAGGTCAGCGTCTCCGTGGTCAGGTTCTTCACCATCAGGGTGTGTCGGAACTCCAGGACCAGGGAGCCGTTGAGGTCCTCCAGGTACAGGTGCCCGAGCGCGTAGGAGTTGTCGAAGGCGACGAACTTCAGCAGGTCGGGAGTGAGTCTGAGGTCCCTCAGCACCGGAATCTCGATGGTGACGAACGAGGCGTCGTCCTCGGTGTTGACCCAGATGAACGCCCGCGCCGACCCGTACCGCAGGGTGAAGGTGTTCTCGTCGGCCTTCTGCAGGTTGCTGTCGATCTTGAGCAGCAGGTTATGCACCTTGAACAGGGCGGTGGGGTCGGGTTTCATGGCGATCCTTCGCGGTCGTGTGCCGGGCTGTCCCAGAACGATTGGAGTCGTAGCCAACATACTTGCTGACCGGCGATCCCGGCATCCCGGGGTGGGGCGTTTCGCGTTCGCCCGCGACGGCAGGCGTTTTCGTCGGAAAACTAGCAGATGACGGGAAAGGTGCGGGATGAAGGCGTGAACTCACGAAAATCCATTTGCGAAACCACGAGCCGAGCGAGTTTGGGGGACATGTCTGGTCTGGTGAGGTGCCGGAAGGTCAGCCGGCCGCAGAGCGGAATGCCGTCGCTGCGGGTGGGCTTGGCCGATGAAGTGAGGGAGGGGCGAAACTGGCACAAGCCGGACTTCGTGCGCAGGGCCGATCGCGTGGCACATTCGAAGCCGGTCAGAACATCGTGAAGACTGTCTCCGAAGGGCCCGTCTGCTGGCTTCCTGGTGGACGCGACAATGACGTGCTGTTGTCCGTCATGAAGAAGCGAACAGGAAGGAACCCGGTGGAATCATCACGAGAGCAACTGGACGACGGACGGAGGTGCGTCCTTTACGGGGTGATGTGGGAGGCCAGGCCGATGGCCCACTGCTGAACGTCGTGGGCCGCCCTCGCGTCGTGGTGCGACCTACGCGCGGGAATCGCGTCGCGCCCGGCAGGAGAAACCGGATCTGGGATCCTCCCCGTTGCTGTGGGGTGCGTTGATCGCCATGACGGCGCCCGCCGGACGCCGCCGGAACCCAGATTCGGCGTCGATCCCGTAGTCCTCGGGCTATGTGACGGGCCCCTAGTGGATGAGTTGCTCAGGTTCAGCGCATAATCTGGAACCCATGGAACAGCAGGATCAACAGCCGGCGCCCGAGCCGGAGGAGAAGCGCGAGCGCGCGTCGAAACGGTCGAAACGTCCGAAATCCCGCGTCCGGAAGATTGTGGCGAGGACCGGATTGGCGATGCTCGTGTTGTTCCTCGTCGCGAGTCTGGCGGGGGTGGGTGCCTTCCTGTACCTGTATGCGACGACCAAACTGCCGGACCCGAACAGTGATTTCACCACCAACACCACGTTCATCTACTACAACGACGAGCAGGAGCAGCTCGGCTCCCTCGCCGTGCAGAACCGCATCACCCTCGACTACGACAAGATGCCGCAGGTGATGAAGAACGCGGTGGTGGCGGCCGAGAACTCCACCTTCTTCAGCGACCCGGGATTTTCCCTGCCCGGCATGTTTCGCGGTCTGTGGACCATCGCCCGCGGCGGTGACGTGCAGGGCGGTTCCACCATCACCCAGCAGTACATCAAGATCCTCTACCTGAGTTCCGAACGCACCGCGGACCGCAAGATCCGGGAACTGATCCTCGCCATCAAGATGGGCCGGGAGGTGCCCAAGGAGAAGATCCTGGAGGGCTACCTCAACACCATCTACTTCGGTCGGGGCGCTTATGGGATCGAGGCGGCCGCCAAGTCGTACTTCCTGAAGTCAGCCTCCGAGCTCAACCTGTCCGAGGCCGCGACCCTCGCCGCCATTCTCAACAATCCCGCCGGCTTCAATCCGTCCGCGGGGGAGAAGAGCAAGGAACGGCTCCTAGGCCGCTACCAGTACGTGCTCGACCAGATGCTGGAGAACAACTACATCAGCCAGGCCGAACACGACGCGGCCCGTCCCGCCCTTCCTGAGTTTCCCGAGGTGCCCGTTTCCGACCGCTACGGCGGACCGAAGGGCTTCCTGGTCGCACAGGTGGAGCAGGAACTGGCGAACCTCGGTTTCAGCGACGCCGAGGTGCAGGGTGGCGGCCTGAAGGTGATCACCACCCTCGACAAGAACATGCAGGACGCCGCCGTCTCCACGGCGCAGAAATACACCGAGGAGGCCGCGTCCAAGGCGAAACCCCAGCAGGACACATCCAAGCTGCACGTTGCGATCTCGTCGGTCGACACCGCCACCGGTGGTGTCCTGGCGATGTACGGTGGCCCCGACTACACGAAGGACTCCCGCAACTGGTCGACGACGCCGCGTCCGGCGGCGTCCACGTTCAAGTCGTTCGCGACGGTCGCGGGCCTGCGCAACGGCTACTCCCTGGACAGCACCCTCAAGGGGGACACCTTCACCCCACGTGGTGACGGCGTCCCGATCCGCAACGAGTTCAACGAACAGTACGGTGACGTGACGCTGCGCAGGGCGGTTGCAGAATCCATCAACACGGCCTTCGTGGACATGACCGAGTCGATGAAGAACGGCGCCCCCGCCGTCATCCAGGCCGCCAACGACGCGGGCGCCCCGACCGGGGCGGGCTGGGACGTCAACAACCGCATCGCCCTGGGGGCCGCGGAGGTGAGTCCGCTGAACATGGCGAACGCCTACGCCACCCTCGCCGACTCCGGGAAACGCAAGGGGGTCCACTTCGTTGCGAAGGTGATCGACCGCGACGGCAACACCGTCTACGAGTCGAAGAACGAGGCCACCCAGGCTGTTGAGGAGAACGTGGCGGCCAACGTCACCAACGCGTTGACCTCGGTGGTTGAGGAGGGCACCGGAACGAAGGCGTCGGAGCTGAACCGTCCCGTCGCAGGCAAGACCGGAACCAACGGCGTCGATGACTCCATCACCTCCGCGTGGTTCGTCGGCTACACCCGTCAGATCTCCACGGCTGTCATGTACGTCGCGGGCGACTCCGGCAACGACAACCTCGACGCCTACAAGAAACCCGGTGACAAGACCTTCTTCGGCTCCACCTATCCGTTGACGACGTGGGTGGAGTACATGAAGACCGCCACCCAGGGGCAGGAGGTCAAGCAGTTCGACAAGGCCAAACCGATCCAAGGGAAGTCGACCGCGCCAACGCAGGCTCCCACCCGGAGTGCGCAACCCACCCGGAGTGCGCAGCAACCCACCCAGAGCACGCAACCCACCCAGGAGCCGTCGTCCAAGGGCCAGCAGCCCACCTCCGAACCCACGGACTCGGGCCGGTACGCACCAACCACGCAGCCGACCCGCGGCAGGTCGCAGGCGCCCACCGGCCAGCCGACCGGCGGCAGGGGCACTCAGCAACCGACGGGTGGTGGCGGCGACAAACCGAGTATTCCCGGTAACGATGATGAACGAGGCTCCGGCGGTGGTCGGCAGAGCAACGGCGCTTCGGGCAGTGGCGGCTGACGCATCCCGTGGGAACCTCCCACTTTCCACTTCCTCGCCCGGACCCTTGCCCGCGGAGCCTCTAAGGTGTTCGCATGAACAGTGCGCTGCTGGAGGGGCTCGGTGGGCCGGCCGGGCGTTACGCCCGGCGCTCGGGACCGTGGTTTGATCCGCTGCCGTGGTCGTTGCTGGTGGCGACGGTGCTGTTCGTGGCCTGTTCGCTGCGGCAGATACCGTGCATCCAGACCTCCGAGAGCGTCCGGGTCAATGCGTTCATCGTGCTCTGCTACTCGGATGTGCCGCTGGCGTGGACGAGCAATGGGTTCGCGTTCGGCGCCCATCCCTTCGACGGCGGGCAGATGCAGTATCCGCCGCTGCTCGGCCTGCTGTTGTTCGTCGTGATCGGGATCTCCGGCCTGCTCGGGGCCCCCGTCGGCACGTCGCTCGGGGTGCAGGCCCAGCTCGACGGGGCGCAGGTGTTCTACGCCGTCTGCATGGTGCTGCTGTTCGCGTGTTTCCTGCTGTGGGTGCTGTGCCAGACCTTCATGGGCCGCGACTCGCAGGGAGGCCGGTACCGCTCCTGGGACGCCATGTGGCTGGCTGCCTCGCCCGTGGTCCTGGCCTCTGGGCTGGTGTCGTGGGATCTGTTCGCGGTTTCATTGGCCGCCCTCGGGCTGCTGCTGTTCTCCAAGGGAAGGCCGGTGTGGTCGGGGCTCGTGCTCGGGCTCGCGGTCTGCGCGGGCCTGATGGCGATCGCGGTGGTGCTGGCCGTTGCCCTGACCTTCGTGCTGCGCACCCGTATCGGGCAGGCAGGAAAATTCCTCGGAGCAGCGGCGACCGTCGTCGCGCTGCTGCACCTGCCGTTTCTGATCCTGAACTGGGAGGCGGTGGCCGGGTACTACCAGGGCGAGGCGACGAAGAGCCTGTCCTACGGGTCGCTGTTCTATCTGGGGCACCTGTTCGGCTGGGAGGTGCGGGCCGCGGGGTCGTTGGGGTTGATGCTGACGACGCTGCTGCTGCTGGTCGTGTCGGCCTGGCTCTATCTGCGGGGACACAGGCCGCGCGTCGGCACCCTGGTGGTGTTGTTCGTGTTCCCGACGGCGCTGTTCGGGGCTACCTACGCTCCCCAGGCCGCACTGTGGCTGCTGCTGGCGTTGCTGGTGGGGCGGCCCGGCCGCCCGGAATGGGTGGCGTTCACCATCACCCAAGTGGTCTACTGGGCCGCGATCTGGGGGTATCTGGCGGGGCATCTCAACTCGAACCCGAACATCTACTTCGCCGCCATCATCCTGCGGATCGTCGTGGAGGTCTGGATCTTCGTCTCCTGTCTGCGCGACGCCGCTGATCCGGGACACGATCCGCTGCGCACCCCACGGGCCGCCGACCCGGTCGGCGGGGTACTGAACGACGCCGCAGGCCCGGCCTCTATCCGTTCCTTGGTGCGTCCCGGTGGTCATGGATCCCCTTGTTAGGGAAAGATCGTGGCATCCACCATTCCTTGGTCTTTGTGAGTGGCCTTCACCGCCGGCCTGATCGGCGGTGGTGCCCCTCAGCTCCAGACGAGTTCGTCGCAGGTGGTGGTGGTCTGGCGGGTGGTGACGGGGACCTCGTCGCCGACCTCGACCCCGGGGCTCGCGCCCCCGACGAACACCATGGAGGCGTGCATGTGCGGGGGTTCCGCGAAGGGGCGTTTGCGGCCCGCGATGCTGAACGGCGACCGCGAGATCCCGGCGGCGTCCAGGACGCCCTGTGCCAGGCTCACACCCCGCTGCCGCAGCGACCGGGCCGGCGACGGCGCCGACAGCGCGATCCCGTGGGAGGTGCCGCCGCTGACGATCACCAGCCAACCGTCCCGGGGCGCGCGCGACTGGTTGTAGCCGTAGCGGGCACCGCGGGTGACGCGGTGCACGTCGAGAACGGTGGCGGTGGTTCGCAGGGTCTGCGGGGCCCCCAGCCACAGCCGGGTTCCCATCCGCATCCGGGTCTGTACGCCCAGCTGTGTGCGGAGCCTGCGATAGTCGTTCACGCCCAGATGTGAAACCCACACCGCGCCCCGCTGGTGGGCCACGGCCTCCGATGCGAGCTGCCTGGCTTCCGACAGCTGTCCCTTCAGCGGCAGATGCATGGTCCAGCCCTCGAATCCCAGCTTCCCGACCTCCACCGAGGCGACCTCCTGCGGTGTGATGCCGTGCCTGCGCATCGACGTCATGAGTTCCACCACCACCCGGGCCCCCGGATGCGTGGCGCGCAGTTCGTCGAGGTCGGTGAGGCGGGAGACGACGGTGATGACGCGGGGATCGTCCAGCAGGGCCGTGGCGGTTTCATCGAAGGGCCGCCACGGGCTCAGGACGATCACGTCACGCGACCATCCCGCCTCCCGCACGGTCGTGACCTCGTGGGCGGTGCCGACCGCCAGGCAGTCGTTGTTGAGACGTTCGGCCTCGCGGGCCAGGACGTCCAGCCCGAGGCCGTAGCCGTTGCCCTTGGCGACGGGCACCAGCCCCGGGAACTCCTCGTGGACGTGCTTGACGTGGTCGCGCCAGGCGCGGGTGTCGATGGTCAGTGTGAGGGTCATGTCACCGCCGCTTCAGGTACTGCTGGAAGGCGAAGTGGAGGAACGAGCTGATGGGTTTGTCCCATTCCCCGAGATAGGCGACGGCCTCGCCTCCCGTGCCCACTTTGAACTGGATGAGCCCCAGCTCCGGGTCGTCGGCCGCCAGCCCCTCGGTGATGCCGCGCAGGTCGTAGATGGTGGCCCCGGCGTCGCGGGCGTCGCGCATCATGCGCCACTGGATGGCGTTGGAGCCGCGGACCTCGCGTTTCGCGGTGGTGGAGGCGCCGTAGGAGTACCAGGCGTGGGTGCCGACGCGGATGAAGGTGGTGGCCGCCACCAGGTCACCCTCGTGCTCGGCCAGGTAGACGCGCATCCGGTCTGGTTCCTCGGCGTTGAGGGCGTCCCACATGGCCTCGAAGTAGGGCAGCCCGCGGCCGGTGAAGTGGTCGCGTTCGGCGGTTTCCAGGTAGATGCGGTGGAACCGGGCCAGGTCGGCGCGTTCTCCCCGGGTGACTGTCACCCCCAGTTTGTCGGCCTTCTTGATGTTGCGGCGCCACAGCTGGTTCATGCCCTTCAGCAGCTGCTCGTCGGTCAGGACCGTGCCCTCTGCGTCGGTCAGGCGCAGCTGGTAGTTGAACTTCGGCTGCCCGGCCGCGAAGCCGTGACCCTCCGCCTGGGGCTGCCAGCCGAGATGGTCCAGGGTCCGCAGCACCCGGGTACCGACCAAGGTGGTCTCGTCGGGGGTGGCCTGCGACAGGGCGGTGATCCCGGGGTCGGCGATGGCGGCCTTCACCGTGGGCGCCAGCCAGCGGTGATGCACCACGGTCGGGCCGATCCGCACGGCGAACGCCTTGTTGCGGCGGGCGTGGGCGACGAGCGCCTCCAGGTGGGCGTCGACGTCGGGGCGGTCCCAGTCGAGGACGGGGCCCTCCGGCAGGTAGGCCAGGTAGCGGGGCAGTTTCGGAAGCTGCCGGTACAGGACGAGCCCCACCCCGGTGAGGGTGTCGCCGTCGAAGAAACCAACGGATTCGGAACGCCACTCCGGTTTCGCCTTCCCCCACGCGGGAAGTTGTAGGAAACTCGCCTGCCCACGAGCCGCCACGAAGGCCAGGTGCTCGTCGGCGCTGATCGTCTTGACGGTGATGCTCACGACTACAACCTACCGGCTGTGGTGGTTACGTCCGTGGGCTCCCCCGGGGATGGGCCGGGGAATGAGGTTGAGCCGGACCGAGGTCTCTGTCGTGTATGGCCCGGCTCAACCGGCATCAAACGGGCTCGCCTGCAACGGCCCGCCACGTCTCCAGTATCACACGATTGACGGCCAGGGCGGTAAGGAAACCGAGAGGGGCCAGGAACAGGGAGATGACGAGGAGCAGCGCGTTCTGGCTGGTGAATCCCACGGCGAGGATCGCGACCGCCAGGAGGGCCGCCGTGACGGTTCCGAGCAGATAGGCCAGCCTGATAGCCGCGGCACTCATGCGGTGCCTGAAACCGAAATCGAACAGCACGGCGAAGAGGTTGTTCGGGCTCGGTGGAACCTGCGGTGGCTGCTGCTGGGGTGGGGGTGCGGACTGGCCCATGGGTCCGCCCGGAGAGGGGGAGGGCGGCAGGCCCTGCGGGGACGCGTTGGAGACCGCCTGCTGGCCCCAGGCGTCCGTGGCCTGCGGGTCCCAGACGTTCCCGGTGGGCTGCGACTGCTCCCACACGTTTCCCTGCTGGTCGCCGCCGTACGGGTACTGCGGACTGCTCATGATGGTTCCTCTCCACACGGGCACACTCGATCACCGACCACTCTTGCACATCCCCGCCCCGGAACGGGCGGAGGGTGGGTGGGGTCGGGGTGTCGGTTCCCGACCCCACCCGTCGCGGGCCCTCAGGCCTTGATGTCCTCGATCCTCTCGCCGATCCGCATGCCGTAGAAGGAGCGGTAGCAGAAGAAGGCGGAGACGAGCAGGAACACCGCGGCCAGGACGTGGGCCAGCACACCCAGGCCCTGGGCGGTGATCGCGGTGGCCAGTTCGACGGCCAGCAGTCCGAACAGCGTCGAGAACTTGATCACCGGGTTGAGCGCCACCGACGAGGTGTCCTTGTAGGGGTCGCCGACGGTGTCACCCACGACGGTGGCGTCGTGCAGCGGCGTGTTCTTCGCGTCGAGATCCACCTCGACGAGTTTCTTCGCGTTGTCCCAGGCGCCGCCCGCGTTCGCCATGAAGATGGCCTGGTAGAGCCCGAACAGCGCCATCGCGACGAGGAACCCGATGAACAGGAACGGCTCGGCGAAGGCGAACGCCAGAGTGGCGAAGAACACACCCAGGAAGATGTTGAACATGCCCTTCTGGGCGTACTGGGTGCAGATCTCGACCACCTTGTTGGAGTCCTGGGCGGAGGCCTTCGTCTCGCCGTCGAGTCGCAGGTTCTGTTTGATGAACTCCACGGCCCGGTAGGCGCCCGTGGTGACGGCCTGCATCGAGGCACCCGTGAACCAGTAGATCACCGCGCCGCCCAGCAGCAGGCCCAGCAGGAACGGGGCGTGCAGCAGCGACAGGTTCTCCAGGTTATCGGCGAGCTTGTTGGTCAGGCCCATCATGATGGAGAAGATCATGGTGGTGGCCCCCACCACGGCGGTGCCGATCAGCACCGGTTTCGCCGTTGCCTTGAAGGTGTTGCCCGCGCCGTCATTGGCCTCGAGGAAGTGCTTGGCGCGCTCGAAGTCGGGGCGGATGCCGTGGTCGCGTTCCAGCTCCTCCTCGATGCCGGGGATCTCCTCGATGGTGGACAGCTCGAACACCGACTGGGCGTTGTCGGTGACGGGGCCGTAGGAGTCGACGGCGATCGTCACGGGTCCCATGCCCAGGAAGCCGAACGCGACCAGCCCGAACGCGAACACCGCGGGGGCGATCATGATCTGGTTCAGCCCCATGGTCGAGATGATGAAGCTCAACCCCATCAACCCGGTGATCGCCAACCCGATCCAGTAGCCGGAGAAGTTGCCCGCCACCAGGCCGGAGAGGATGTTCAGCGACGCCCCGCCCTGGTTGGAGGAGACCACGACCTCGCGGGTGTGGCGGGCGTTGGTGGAGGTGAAGACCTTCACCAGCTCCGGGATCAGTGCCCCGGCCAGGGTGCCGCAGCTGACGATCAGCGACAGCTTCCACCACATCCCGTCGGGCAGGCCACCGATCAGCGCCGCGGAGGTGCCGAAGGTGCACGCGATGCACAGCACCGAGGTCAGCCACACCAGCGACGTCAGGGGCGCCTCGAAGTCCATCTCTGCGGCGGCGCGATAGCGGGCGCGGGTGATGGCGGCGTTGACGAAGTACGAGATCCCGGAGGCAACCACCATCACCGCGCGGATCACGAAGATCCACACCAGCAGCTGCACCTGCACCGTCGGGTCCTGGATGCCGAGGAGGATGAACGTGATCAGCGCCACACCGGTCACGCCGTAGGTCTCGAAACCGTCCGCAGAGGGGCCGACGGAGTCACCGGCGTTGTCGCCCGTGCAGTCGGCGATCACGCCGGGATTGCGGGCGTCGTCCTCCTTGATGTGGAAGACGATCTTCATCAGGTCGGCGCCGATGTCGGCGATCTTGGTGAAGATCCCGCCCGCGATGCGCAGGGCCGACGCGCCCAGCGACTCACCGATCGCGAAGCCGATGAAGCAGGAACCCGCGATCTCGCCGGGCAGGAACACCATGATGACCAGCATCATCGCCAGCTCGACGGAGATCAGCACCATGCCGATGCTCATTCCGGAGCGCAGCGGGATGTCGTGGCAAGGATAGGGGCGCCCGGACATCGCGGCGTGCGCGGTGCGGGAGTTCGCCAGGGTGTTGACGCGGATGCCGTACCAGGCCACCGCGTAGCTGCCGCCCATGCCGATCAGCGAGAACAGGATCACCACGGCCGTCCTGCCCACCCCGAAGTTGACGAGGAACAAGTAGTAGATGACGATGATGGCGGCGATGAAGGCCCACAGCAGCAACAGGAACCGGCCCTGTTGCTTCAGGTAGGTCTTGCAGGTGGTGTAGATCAGCTCGGAGACCTCGCGCATCGCCGTGTGCACGGGCATGCGGTTCAGCTGTGAGTAGGTGATGATCCCGAACCCCAGGCCGAGTGCGCACACGATCAACCCGAGGCCGAGCAGCACGCTGCCCGGCAGGCCGAGGAAGGAAACGGAGCCGAGGTCGGGAAGCTGAAGGTTCGCCTCCCCGCCCGCATGGCTTCCCGACTGGCCGCCGCCGGAACCGCACGAGGTGAGACAGAGTACGCCGACCGCGGCCCCGAGCAGTCCGATGTTTTTCGCGGGATTGCGCCGGACGGGCCGTGGGTCCGTCGCGGCGCGGAGGACTTTCTCTTCTGGTGCTGTCACCGCTTCGCGCGGTAGCTCGGTCATGATGCTCCCTAGCGATCATTTGTGTATTGGCTGCGTCGCCAGTCTGTCTTGGCACACTTTACGCCTGAGGTCTGCGGCCCGGAAGGGTGCTGGGGAGGGATTTCGAGAGAGATTGGGTGCCGCGAAAATGCGGGCGGTGTGGCCGGCGGAAAGCCGCAGGCCACACCGCCCGCATGGGGTGGTCTCGCCGCCGTCAGGAAGCGGCGATCAGGTTTTCGAGGGTGGTCTCCCAGCGGGCGCGGAGCGCCTCGAGGTTGGTGTTCTCGGGAAGGTTGTCGTGGACGATCGTCAGTTCTGTACCGCCGTCGACGACACGCATCCTGAGGTCGACGAGGGTGGCCGGTGCCCCTTCGGTCGCGTGCCACGAGAACCGGATCTGTTCCTTCGGGTGGAAGCTTCGGGTGATGCCGTAGGTGCCGTCGTCGGCCTTCCACGCCTCCCCCTTGTTGCCGAGCTGCCCGCCTGTGCCGAGCAGTGTCTGCGCTCCGGCGGGGGTCATGAGGGCCCTCCAGACGGCTTCCAACTGGGTGGGAGCCACCCGGGTGACCGCCACGCTTCTGGTTTCGCTTACTGCCTCCGTGGTCTCCATGATGATGCCTTTCATCTCTTCGGGCGTCGCCTGTGGCGTCCGGTGCATCAAGCCTAGTGGCACCCGGGGCCGGGCGGGAGGGGAAGCGGGAAATAGGCAACTTTCGGCCAGCGGGCCGGGGTGGTTCGGCGAACCCGTGATGTCGACGAGCGGGTCCCGGCCCGGCCCGCCCCGGGTTGGTTTCACACAAAAGTTTTCCACAAACGTTTGTGGGAAAGCGTGATTCCTGTGGATTCTTCACCTTCGTCCACATGGGGAGAGCGGGTGAGGGATCAGGGATTTTGTGGGGTCTTTCCTTCCAGCACCCAGGACAGGAATTCCCCGAGATCGCCGGTTTCCCCGTCGCGACCTCCCCGCCCCACCCGCAGCGACGGCCTCACCGGCTTCAGTTTCACACCCTTGAGACGCGCCATCAGGCCACCGGGGACGTTCAGGACGTGATACCCGCCGTCGGTGTCGATCGCCGTCGAACGGTCGCGGCGCAGATACCAGCCTCGGCGATCCGTCCTCACCACGTGCCCGTCGAAGGTCCTGGCTCTCAGCGACACCGGTTCCGGCCCCGAGGCGAGGGCATCGGCGACGAACCGGTCGATCAGGACCTGCGCCCGGTCGGCCTCGCGTTCGGCGGCTCTCTCGGCCAGTTCGGCCCGTTCGAGCGCGTCCGCTCGGCGTTTTTCCCGCTCATTCACGTCGACCACTTTCCCACGGCCCCTGGGGACGAATCCCGGGACCCACCCGGGCGGTCAGAGTGAACGATGGGAAGGATTTCCGGTTGACGGGGATGGGATGATGAGGGTCCTCGGAAATGGTGTTGAGGAGGTGCGATGACCGATTGGCGCGAATTCGATGCCGCTCTCGCGCAGGTGCTCGTCGAACTGCCCGGCGAGGCCGTTCTCGTCGTCAGCGGCAGGGGACGGCTGGTGCAGTTCCTCAGGGTCGGGGAGCGGATGGCGGTGGAGGTCAGCAACGACTCCCCGGGTGACGAACCACGCCTCAGGGACCGGCAGTGGCGGCTCACCGACGAATGGGCCGGGCTGTGGCGCCGTGACTTCCCCCGCCCCGCGGGGCAGCGGGAGGCGGCCGTGATCGTCGCGGAGACCGGGCACGTGCTGCGCAACGTGTGGGGCTGGACCGGTCTCGACGGGTTCCGTTACGAGTCGTGGGTGGAGATCACGCGGAAGGTGTTCGGGTTCTTCCCGAGAAGCGAGGAGCGGCGCCTTCGATGGCCGGGGCTGGGGTTGCCGGAACGCCTCCACCCCGACCGCATGGACGAGTGACCCGATCGGCGTCTCCTCACCGGGTCGGGCGTTCCACCAGCGCTGGGACGTCGTCCGGGGTGACGGGCTCCGGTTGCACGGGTGGCAGCAGCCGCGGGTCTGATGGCACTAGGTTGTTCCCGTGACCGAAGCCCAGACCCAGGCGCCCGTCGCCGCCCTGCGTGAACGACGCACCTCCTGGGGAAAGATCCTCAGCTGGTGCATGTGGGATTGGGGAACCCAGCCCTTCGCGACCGTCATCACCACCTTCGTGTTCAGCACCTACATCGCTTCCGGGTCGCTGTTCGGAACCGGTTCCGGCGACGACACCCCAGCGTTCATGCTGGGGATCGCGATGGCAGTGGCGGGGGTGCTCATCGCGCTGCTGGCGCCGGTACTGGGGCAGGGCGCCGACCGTTCCGGGAGGCGGATGTTCCACCTGCGCTGGCAGACGTGGGCGCTGGCGGCGGTCTCGGCTGCGCTGTGGTTCGTCGCGCCCGGGCAGCAGTACCTGTGGCTGGGCCTGGTGCTGCTCGGGATCGGCAACATCGTCTCCGAGGTGGCCAATGTCAACTACTACGCCGCCATCGACCAGGTGGCCACGCCCGGTAACGTCGGCCGCGTCTCCGGGTACGGCTGGGGCATGGGATACCTCGGCGGGATCGTGATCCTGCTGTTGATCGTTGCCGTCGCGGGTGCTGACATCGGTCCTGACGGGGTGCGCAACTCGATGCTGCTGTGCGGGGCGTGGACGGTGCTGTTCACCATTCCACTGTTCGTGGCCATCAAGGACCGGCCCGTGGCCTCCCCGCCGCCGCGCCAGTCGCCGGTGCGGGCCTACCGCGACCTCATAGGTTCCGTGATCCGCATCCACCGCGTCTCCCCGCACACGACCTGGTTCCTGCTGGCCTCCGCGCTGTTCCGCGACGGCCTGGCGGGGGTGTTCACCTACGGCGCGGTGCTGGCGAAGCTGGTGTTCGGGTTCAGCACCGGCGAGGTGATCGTCTTCGGGGTGGTGGCCAATGTGGTCGCGGGGCTCGCGACCATCGCCTTCGGGCACCTGGACGACCGGGTCGGGCCGAAACGTGTGATCCTGATCTCGCTGGGCGCTCTGGTGGGGCTGGGCTCGTGCATCTTCCTGCTCCACGACCGGGGGCCGGTGGTGTTCTGGGTCTTCGGGATCGCCATGACCCTGTTCGTCGGCCCGGCGCAGTCGGCGTCGCGGTCCTTCCTGGCGCGCCTCATCCCCGAGGGCCACTCGGGCGAGGTTTTCGGGCTGTACGCGACGACCGGGCGGGCGGTGTCCTTCCTGGCGTCGTCGTTGTGGGTGCTGTCCCTGTGGCTGGGATCGTTCCTCGTCCCGGCAGGCGAGTCGGCGGCGCACTTCGGCATCCTCGGGATCGCGCTGGTGCTGGCCGCCGGGCTGGTCGCCATGATTCCCGTGCGTGAGACCCAGCAGGTCATGCACCGCGGATGACCGCGGCCCGGTTCAATCGGCACGAAACGCCTCCCCGGGTGCCCGTTTCGTGCGGCCGCTCGTCCCCGGAGGGCTCTCCGGCTCAGGCAGGGGCGCAAAACAGGGGTTCAGCGGTTAGGCTGGGGGACATGTCCGACTGGTTTGCCATCAACGAAGACCTGTGGGGCACCGTCGCGGGATCAGAACCGCCGCTGTTCTACTTCTTCGACGGTTTCATCGACTCGGGACGTGTCGGAGCGACGCTGATCGAGGCCCTCCTGGAACACTCCGAGCCCCAACTGCTCGGGTCCTTCAACATGGACCTCGTCCACGACTACCGTGCCCGCCGTCCCGCCATGGTCTTCGATCGCGACCACTGGGCCTCGCTCGAGGAGCCCGCGCTGAAGCTGCACCTGGCGCGCGACGCCGAGGGCAAGCCGTACCTCGTGATGCGCGGTCCAGAACCCGACCACCGGTGGCAGCTGTTCCGCGACGAACTGGTCGGGTTGATCGAAAAACTCGACGTCTCGATGCTGCTGACCGGTTACGGCATGCCCATGGCTTTCCCGCACACACGTCCCACGCCCTTGGCGATACACTCCACTGACCCGGAGCTGAGGCAGGCGAACCCCCGCTGGATCGACCGTCTTGAGATCCCGGCCTCCTTCGCGTTCTACCTCGAGTACCATCTGGGCACTCTCGGTATCAGTGCCTTCGGCGCCGCCGCCCACGTTCCCCACTACCTCGCGAACGCATCCTTCACGCAGGCTGCGGCCGCCATCCTTCACCAGTACGTGGAAGTGACGGGACTGGCCCTGCCGACCGACGAACTGGACCTGGCCGCCGAAGCCAACCTGATGTCCATCGAGGCCGACACCCGCGGCGACGAGACCGCCCGCGAGCTGCTGCGCCAGCTCGAGGAACAGTACGACCGCTACACCGAACCCACCGGTGACGACCTGCCCTCCGCCGACGAGATAGCAGCGGCGGTGGAACGCTTCCTCGCCCAGCGCGACGACGGCAACCAGCCTCCGACCATGGGGGAGTGAGGTCGGTCCTTGGCGGTGGCTGGCCACCCGCCTGCACGGATGGCGCAGCCCATGTGGGTGCCGCACGTGGGTCTTGTCGCCCTCTGGACGAGGGGCCTGGGAGCGCATAGGCTGGCCTCGTACTCCATGGAGGTGACGATGAAGCGCCGCTGGCGGCCGGTCCTGCCCGTACTGGTGGCTACATGTCTGCTGGCGACGGGGTGTGCCTCGGAATGGGAGCGCCGAATGCAGGCCCTGCGGGAGGACCCGATGGCTTCGGCCAGCTGGGAGGGACTGGAGCTTCTGGGGAACGCTGAGGGAACCAACAACAGCCCCAAGCCACCGCCGCCAAGCATCACCCGTTGCTACAAGCTTCATATTCCTTTGGAGAAGGCCATTGCCACCGTCTTGACAACTGCCGGAGAGCATGGCTGGATTGAGGATCTTTCTGTAAAACGCAAAGGTGGCGCGGTTGCTCAGAAGACGACTTCGGGTTCCAGCTTCAGTCTGATCGTCAGTGACTTCGAAGGTTCTTGCAAGGACTACCCAGATTTTGGGCTCCGTATAACGTTAGGATACATGTAATGCTCCACGTTTCTAGAAGATTACTTGTTGCTTTTCTCCTGATGGGCATGTCGACTCTACTCACCCCGACTTCTGCTCGTGCTGAAGAAGGTTCAGACTTAGAGACGCGTCCTCCGAAAGTACTCAACATGGTGGTGCTGGGGGACTCCTACTCGGCTGGCAATGGTGCCGGCAAGTATGAACACAACTCAAGGGAAGCGAATGGAGAGGAAGGTGCGGAGAAAGCTTATGTCAGCAGAAATAACCGGGGGTATCGGTATAGAGAATGGCTTTTGGGTAAAAGTATTGATGCCCGGCTAACGGTTCTCGCTCATTCCGGTCACACTACTGAGAATTTGATCAACGAGCAGGTCGATAGAATTTCCGCTGATGTCGATATGGTTATGCTCACCGTTGGTGGAAATGATATAGGTTTTGTGCTGTTGTCGAGAAATGTTTTGCCAGAGGGCTCCGACACCCTGTGAGTTGCAAGGAGGCGGTCGAAAACGCTCGGGCCATTGTGAGTGACCTTGGCCCCAACGGCTTGAAGGTGCGGACGAAAAGGTTGTTCACGACCATCTCCGCCAAATTGAGAAGTATGGGACGGTATGACGTCGACATTGTTCTGGCTGGGTATCCGAATCTGTTGCTACCTGATAGCGACTGGTACAAGCTGTTCGGGTGCTCTCGTTTCGACGATTCGGTACCGGCGTGTGGTGAATGGATTTTCTACGATGCTGGAACCGAAATCCTCAAGGCGGGACGGGAGTTGGCGGCGATTCAAAAGGAGGCGGTCGTGGAATGGAATCGATCGCTTCCACCCTACCCTTCAACCACGCCTCGTCCTCGTTACATCGGGTCAATTCCAGAACATTTCCGCGGGCATGAACCCAACCCCAGTGTTCTCTTAAAGAATTCTGTGCGTTGGGTAAATGAATTCTTTGAAACTGCGGGAATCAGAAGCGTTAGCGGAGAAACTCGTGGAATATATGCCACCGACCCCATGGAGTGGTATCATCCGAATATCATCGGGCATCAAGAAATTGCTGAAACCCTTGCCAAAGAGATCGGTATTCCTCGGGTGGCCAGGCAGGCTACGCCGCCGGATGTCTCATCCGATGTAGGGTTGGGTGCAGGGCTCCCGAAACCTATACTGGCATGGCTCCAAGGCTCGTACGCACACCCCATCGCCGACCCGTAGTCCTTCGCCGATGCCAAGCGAGAGTTCCTCGGTAACGCCTTCAGCTACGCCCTCCCCCAGTCCGTCTCCATCATTCACGACCTCAGCCAGTGCGACTCCTTCGGTGAGCCCAACAGCAACGAGTGATCCCACCGTGCTGCCGTCATCTTCCTCATCGGTGGTCCCATCGCCAACATCCACGGCGGAGCCAAGTGCTTCACCAACGGAAACTTCGTCCAGTGCGGCAGCGACACCAACCGTGACAGGACCACCTGCCCCGAGTCCAACCAGCAGCTCCGAGCCGAAACCATCGCCGTCTGCCACTGTCCCGCCGGTGTTGCCGTCACCCACCGCCGTGCCAGCGCCGACAACTCCAGTGCCCACTGGCCTGCCAGATCCGACGGTTCCGGCACGCCCTGACCCAACAGGGCCCAGACTACGGCCGGGGCTGCCCAATACCGGAGATTGACGGCGGGCTCGGAGTCCTGAGTGTCTCGTCCGCTGCTCGGAACACGCAGGACTTCCTCCCCGCCCGACGCGAGATCAGTGATCGGCGCCGTCGAGCTGTTCGACGAGATGTTGCAGCAGCGGGCCGGCGACCTCGATGGTGTCGGATGCGCCGCCCTCAGAGCCGGGCGCGTTGATGATGATCGCGCGAGTCCCGGCGCACTCCACCACCCCCGCCAGGCCCCGCGACACCAAGGCATGGGGGTTCTTCTCGGCGCCGTGACGGCGAATGGCCTCCATGATCCCGGGCAGCTCGCAGGCGAGCAGATCGAGGGTGGCCTCGACGGTGACGTCGCGCGGCCCGACGCCCGTGCCGCCGGTGGTGAGCACCACCCGCGCCCCGGACGCGACAGCCTCCCGGATGGCGGCGCGGATCATGACGAGATTGTCGGGCACCACCCTCGGCCCCCGGGGCTCGAACCCCAACCCGTTCAGGGCCTCCCGCAGCAGGGGGCCGGAACGGTCGGGGTAGACCCCGGCGGCGACCCGGTCCGAACACGTGATCACTGAGGCCAACATGCGGGAATCCTAGCTCCCGCGCGTGGGGCCCGTTCCGTGCGGGTCGCGTGGTCCCGGCGCCGTCGTCCCGGTGAGCAGATGGGCGAGGCGTCCCGGGGGTGTCCTGTCGCTTCCCCGAGGAATTGGTCATCCCCGGAGTGACACCCCGCATTGATCAAATCGCAGTTGTTTCGCCGATTCGGCGTCGATGATTTCCTGTGTCCACAGCGAACCGGAGAAAACGATTTTGACAAGTCGGTCTGGAGAAACGAGAACGGGCCGTACTGGAGGGGCATTGCGAATGAGACGTTACGGAGCAGGAGGCGCGGGCGCCTGGGGACTGGTTTTCGCGCTCACGGTCGCTGCCCTGACGGGATGCGACTGGGAGGAGCGTTTGGTGGTCGACAAGACCTCTTCTGATGTGAGTGTCGAGGTCGACAAGACTTCCTCCGATGTGAGTGTCGAGGTTGAGAAAAGCGAAGGTGGTGGTTATTCCTACCGGGTGAGAAATGGTTCCGGTGATCGGATCTGGGTACCTGAATGGAAAGCGCTCGTGGTGCCCGACAGGGTACATGGAGGGAGATCCCTCGTCATCGCTTTTGAACCTGTCCCCGGGAACGAAAACTATTACGTGACTCCCGCGCAGAAAGTGTTTGACGTCTCCCCCGGGCGGGAATCGGAGGAGGGTCATCTCATCTCCTCGTCCGGGCTGGGACGGGAGGCGGAGCGTTTCTGCGTCGGACACATCCCGGACAAGGAGGTTCCCCAAGGGCAGCCGAACGCGGAGATGAGCGTCCAGGGTGGCCTGGGCATATCGCGATACGACGGGTTCCGGCTTCAGCGCTTCGCCTGCTCCGAACCGGTTACCGCAGCCGAGGAGTGATCCCCGGGTTCTTCCGCGACCACGTCCGCAGCACGCCCTAGGCTGGATGGCACCCGACCCAGGAGTCATCGTGCCCCTCACATCCGTTGCCGACCGTCTGCGCGAGTCCATGTGGCGTTCCGCCAACGACAAGCGCCTCAAACGCCTCCAGCGGGTGGTGGACGCCATGCCGGAGAACCCGCCCGAGGCCCCGACCTCCCTCGACGCAACCAGCGACGCCGAACTGGCCGGTTTCCTGGCGGTCGCAGGTGAGATGGCGGGGCGGGAGGTGGGGCTCGACCCCTTCCCCAACCAGTACCTGGCCGCCGCCGCCCTGCTGCGGGGGTTCTCCATCGAACTGGCGACCGGGGAGGGCAAGACCCTCGTGGGTGCGATGGCCGCCGCCGGTTGGGCCCTGGAGGGCCGTCACGTCCACGTGCTGACCGCCAACGACTACCTCGCGGCCCGCGACGCCGACTGGATGGGTCCGCTGTACCGCGGCCTCGGCCTGACCTGCGCTGCGGTGCAGGCCGACCAGGACCTCGCCGCCCGGCAGGTCGCCTACGCCGCCGACATCACCTATTCCTCGGTGGCCGAAGCCGGTTTCGACCTGCTCCGCGACCGCCTCGCCGCCCGGTCCGGGGACCGCACCGGGGCCCGCCGCGAGGTGGTGCTCGTCGACGAGGCCGACGCAGTCCTGCTCGACGAGGCCCGCGTGCCCCTGGTGCTCGCCGCCGACGCCGAACCACACCGCGACGAACACGCCCTGGTGCTCGCCGCCTACGTGCGGGGCCTCGACGCGGGCCGCGACTACGTCGTCGCGCCCGATCGCCGCACCGTCCACCTCACCGACGACGGGTTGCGCCGCGTCGAGAACGACCACCCCGGCCGCGACCTGTTCGGCACCGACTCCGAGTTCCTCGTCTCGCTGAACCTCGCCCTCCACGCCCACGCCGCCCTGGAACGCGACGTCGACTACCTCGTCGCCGACGACCGCGTGTGGCTCGTCAGCGGGTCGCGGGGAAGGGTGGACCGGCTGCAACGCTGGCCCGACGGGCTGCAGCTCGCCGTCGAGGCGAAGGAGGCCCTCGATACCGCCCCCGGACTCCAGGTCCTCGACCAGCTCGTCATCGCGGAACTGGTCGGCGGCTACGACAAACTCGTCGGCATGAGCGCGACCATGCGGTCCGCCGAGGAGGAACTCGAATCCCTGTACGGGCTGCAGGTCGCGGTCATCCCGTCACACCTGCCGTGTCGTCGCACCGACCACCCCACCCGGCTCCACGCCACCTCGGATCAGCGTGACGTGGCTGTCGCGAGCCTGGTCGGGGAGGCAGCCGGCCGGGGCCGGCCCGTACTGGTTGCCACCCAGAGCGTCCGGGAGTCGGAGCGGATTGCGGGCCTGTTGCGCGCCCTCGGCATCGAGTGCGTGTTGCTGAACGCCCGCAACGCCACTGAGGAGGCCGCGATCATCTCGCGGGCCGGTGAGGCGGGCCGGGTCACGGTCTCGACGCAGATGGCCGGGCGCGGCACCGACGTGGTGCCCTCACCCGTGGCCGTCGACGCGGGCGGGCTGCTGGTGGTCGGGGTGGGGTGTTTCCCCAGCGCCCGGCTCGACGACCAGTTCCGCGGCCGCGCAGGTCGGCAGGGCGATCCGGGGGAGTCGGTGTTCTTCGCCAGCCTTGCGGACCGCCTCGTCACCGACAACGACCCCGACCATCCCGAACCCGTGGTCGTGGACGGTGACGGTGAGGTCGAACAGTGTCGCGCGAACCGTCGCGTCCTGGGGGTCGTGGACCATGCGCAGCGGGTCAGCGATGGCGAGCAGCGCAACCTGAGGTGGCTGTCGTGGCGTTACGGCGAACTGCTGCGTCGCCAACGCGCCCACCTCGTCGAGGTGCGCGAAACCTGTCTCGAAGGGCCAGCGGCCCTCGACCGGCTCGCCGAGCACGCGCCCGAGGAGGTCGCGGGGCTGGGCGAGCGGGTCGGGGAGGACGAACTCGAGGAAGGGGCGCGACTGGCGCTGGTCGCAGCCATCGACGCCGCCTGGAGCGCACACCTCGGGCACGCCGCCGAGCTGCGCGAGGGTATCCACCTGCGGGTGCTGGCCCGCGAGGATCCGCTGACCGAGTTCGAGAAGGAGATGGGGGCGGCCTACCAGGGCCTTTCCGGACGCATCCTCGACGACGCCGTCGCCGCCCTCCTGGAGGCCCCGGTCGTCGACGGGCGGCTGGACCTGGAGTCGCTGGGAAGCCGCATCCCCAGCGCCACCTGGGCCTACACCGTCACCGACAACGAACTGGGCGACGACTTCACCCGGATGGGTCGCGCCCTGCGCCGTCGCCTCGCGGGTCGGAGATAGCGTCTGCCTGCCTTGTGGGGTCGGTGCGGGGTTCGCTTGTCTTGTGGTCGTTTGCTTGCGCTGTAGCGCTGGCGTTTGACGGTTGGGGTGGCGTTTCCGTCGGGAAGGCTGGCGGATGACGGTAGGGCAAGCGAACGACGGGAGAGCAAGCGAACGACGGGAGAGCTGGCGTTTGACGGGAGAGCGGGCGGTCGATGACAGGAGTTGTGATGGGCGTCGTGTCGCGACGCCTTTTGACGGCCTTGGCGAGAGCCTCCCCACTAGGGTGGTGACATACAGCCGTCTACCAAGGAGAGACCGTGAAGGGCATCGTTGTTTTCTCCGGTTCCGCCCATCATGCGCTGGCTGACGAGATCTGCGACCACCTGGAGGTTCCCCGGAGCCACGTGAAGATCTCCCGGTTCAGCAACGACTGCCTCCAGGCCCAGCTGCTCGCCAACTGCCGGCAACGCGACGTCTACATCGTGCAGCCTCTCATGCCGCCCACCCAGGAGCACCTGATGGAGCTGCTGCTGATGGTCAACGCCGCCCGCGGTGCATCGGCGGCGCAGATCACGGCGGTGATCCCGCACTACGCCTACGCCCGTTCCGACAAGAAGGACGCCTCCCGTATCTCCCTGGGTGGTCGTCTCGTCGCCGATCTGCTGGTCACCGCCGGCGTCGACCGGGTGCTGACGATGAATCTCCACGCCCCGCAGGTCCACGGGTTCTTCTCCGTGCCGGTGGATCACCTCACGGCGCTCGGCGTCATCGCCGACCACTACCGCGGCCGCGACCTCAGCAACCACGTCGTCGTCTCCCCGGACCTGGGCAACGCCAAACAGGCGACGCTGCTGGCGCGTCTGCTCGGGCTGCCTGTGGCGGCCGGCAACAAACAGCGCCTCGCCGACGACAAGGTGGTGATCTCGTCGGTGGTCGGTGACGTCGCGGGCAAGAAGGCCATCGTGCTGGACGACGAGATCGCCACGGGCGGGTCGATCATCGAGATCGTCTCCCGGCTGGCCGATTTCGGGTGCGCCGAGGCCTCCATCGCCTGCACCCACGGCCTGTTCGCAGGGTCGGCGGTGGAGCGCCTCACCTCCGCCACCCACATCTCGGAGGTGGTCTCCACCAACACCGTGCCCGCCCCCGGGAACTTCCCGGGCCTGAAGGTGCTGAGCGTCGCGTCGCTGTTCGCGGAGGCCATCGCCCGCATCCACAGCGGCAACTCGGTCTCGACACTGTTCAACGGGGTCGACCCCGCCTACGCCCAGCCCCAGGAGCCCGAGGGCCTGTTCTGAGCCGGCTTCAGGGCGGTTTTTCAGCGACGTCTGCTGGCGCGGATTCTTTCCGCGACCTCCCGCCAGGTCGGGACGATCACCCCGTGGGGGCGCATCATGGTGCGCAGCCGGTGGCGGGTGCCGAAGATGCCGATCAGGCCGACGGCGAAGAACGGGAACTGCAACGTCATGGCCTGGTTGAGCTGTTCGGCGGTGTAGTTGCCGGAGGGGTTGAGCCAGCCCAGGAAGGCGCTGATGGTCAGCAGGCTCAGGGCGGCTCCCGTGAAGGAGCCGGTGATGACCAGGCCGTTGGCGGCGCCGAGGCGGTGCGGGGGCAGCAGGGTGCGGGGATAGTCGAATCCGATGCCGGTGCCCGGCCCGCCCGCGGACATCGCGACCACCAGGAGGATCAGCAGCCACCACGGAGCCCTTCCCGGCCACAGCAGCGCCGCCGCCCATCCGAGCACGTTGATCCCGATGACGGTGAGAGCCAGGTTGCTGCGACGCAGCGGATGGCGTGAGGTCAACCAGCCCAGCAGCGGTGAGAAGACGATGGCGCCGTAGACGGTGAGGCTGAACAGGAAGGCCGCTTCGGCCTCCGAACGTCCCTCCGCCCGTTGCAGCCACGGGATGCCCCAGATCATCGCGAACACGTTGACGCTGAAACCGCTGGTGAAGTGCACCCAGAACCCGAGCCGGGTCGCGGGATGCCGCCAGGCGTCGGCGATGCCGCGGGGCAGGTCGGAGAGCCTCTCCTCCCTCGGGGCTGGCCGGGTCCGGCCGGGGGGCACGTCGCGAACCCAGACCGCGCTCATGACCCCTGCGACTACGGAGGCGAGGGCCGCACCCAGGAAGGCCCACGTCCAGCCGTGGGCGTTGAACAAAGGAAGCAGGACGGTCGCGGAGGCCACCTGTCCCATCTGCCCCAGCAGTCCCGCCAGCTGCGTCAGGACCGGCACCCGCGACGGTGCGAACCACTCGGGGATGAGCCGCAGCACCGAACCGTACATGCAGGCGTCGCCGATGCCCAGCAGGATGCGGGCGGCGAAGGCCAGCGGAAGGGAGTCGGCGAAGGCCATGGTCACCTGCGCGGCGACCATCACCGTGCAGCCCGCAATCATCACCACCCGCGACCCGTAGCGGTCCACCAGCACCCCGGCGGGTAGCTGTGCCAGCGCATAGGTCGCGAGCTGGACCATCACGAATGTGGAGATGATGCCGACGCTGGTTCCGAAGTGGTTCGCGGTCTGGATCCCCAGCACCCCGAGGCTGGTGCGCTGCATGATCGCAACGCAGTAGGCGAGGATGCCGACCCCCCACACGATCCAGGCCAGCCGCCCGGTCCTTGTCACCTCGCGCTCCTTTCCCGCCACGTCCGCGGAAAGTGTAGAGGTTCCGGGTGGATCTTCCTCGTAACCGGTTGGTCGGCCCGCTCGCTGACGCCTGCGCCACCGGCGCAATCGGCTTTGCTGGGGAGAGGCTCCTCAGGCGATGCCGAGGATCTCGGTGACGAAGACCAGGGTGGCTCCGCCCTTGATGCCGGCCTGTGGGACGCCGTGGTCTCCGTAGCCGAGTTCAGCGGGGATGGACAGCAGGACACGGGAACCGACGCGCTGACCCACGAGGCCGTCGTCCCAGCCGCGGATCACCTCGCCGATGCCGACGCGGAAGTTCAGCGGCTGGCCCCGGTCGTAGGAGTTGTCGAAGACCGCGCCGCCCCAGGACTGTCCGAG
Organism: uncultured Propionibacteriaceae bacterium; assembly: GCA_938012815.1. Taxonomy (GTDB): domain Bacteria; phylum Actinomycetota; class Actinomycetes; order Propionibacteriales; family Propionibacteriaceae; genus Arachnia. The sequence goes on along the minus strand of CALLVV010000072.1, from coordinate 5,742 downwards.
GTAGTGGGCCGAGATGGTGTCGCCAGCCTTGACCTCCGGGCCGGTTCCTGCGTCGAGCAGCTGCACGTGAAGGCCTTCGGGGGCGTCAGTGGTGGGGAAGGTGAGGGTCGGTTTGGAACCCTTGGCGCCCTGCACGGAGGGCATGGTGGTCTTGCTCATGTCCCAGGAGCGTAGCGACTTCCGGGGCCTGACGTCAGTCTCCGCTGAGCGCCTTCACCCAGTCGGGGGTGGGAGTGGGGATCTGGTCCTGGGTCACGTCACAGCTGGCCTTGGTCCCGGGGGCGGGCCCGAACTCGCGGCCCGCGAAGATGTTGGCTTTGACCCACTCGTAGTAGTCGTTGAACTTGCCGGTGTCGTAGGGGTTTTCCTTGGCGCAGCGGGCCACGTAGTAGCCGACCACTTCGGGGAGGGTTTCCAGGTTGTTCCTGCCCGCGTAGGAGGTGAAGACGCCCTGCTTGGCCGCGAGGTTCTGGAACTCGGTCCAGTACTTGGGGTTGGAGTCCCGGTCGGCGTTGAAGATGTGGGTGAACTCGTGGATGACGATGCGTGACAGACGTCCGATGTCGCCGAGATCGACGGCTTCTTTCCACTTGGTGAAGTCGAAGGTCAGGTATCCGGGTTTCGTCAGCGACCAGTCACCCCAGGCGAATCCGCTGATGCTCGCGGCGTTGATCCCGATGGTGCCGGACACCTTGGCCTTGAGGTTGGCGAGGAAGTCGGTGCAGGAGACGGCGTCGAGGGCCTGCCACACGACACTGATCTGGGTGCGGTTCGTGTCGTTCCAACCGTCACCGGCCAGGGTCACACCGAAGTTCTCGGACAGCTGTTTGGTGATCTCTGAGATCGGGGCCTTGTCTCCCGGCCAGGGGTGGGCAGCGGGACAGGGGGCGTGGACGCCGACCACCGAAGGCCCGACCGTGGGCTTCTCGCCCTGGGCGGTTGCCGATGCTGCTAGAACAATCCCTGCGATGGCCACCGCGGCCGCGGTCAGCCAGATCACAAGTTTGCGCATCAGCATCTCCTGTTAGTGGATACGGACTGGGACAGGGTCTCTCAGGATTCTCAGGAAGTCAAGTTCAGGGGAGAGTCGGGGTGAACCTCGGTGCATTCACTTTGTTCAGACTGTGTGATACGGGGCGATGACGGCAGGCGGACCGGGTGGCAGGTTTCCGGTCGGAGGGTGTTCCCGGGGTGTCCCGAGAACGGGTGTGGTGCCCGTTTCGTCCCCACTGGTGGACTAGTCTTCGGCCATGTCACTGTTTGAACTCCACCGCACCGATCATCCCACGCCCGAGGCCGAGCGTGCCGCCATCGTGTCGGATCCGGTGTTCGGGAAGTTCTACGCCGACCACATGGCCGTCGCCGACTACACCGAGGGCCTCGGCTGGCACGGCGCCCGGATCATTCCGACGGGCCAGTGGCAACTGCATCCCGCGGCCGCGGTGTTTCACTACGGGCAGGAGATCTTCGAGGGGCTGAAGGCCTATCGCCACGCCGACTCCTCGGTGTGGCTGTTCCGTCCCGAGAGGAACGCACGGCGTTTCGTCTCCTCCGCCGAACGCCTCGAAATGGCGCCCCTCCCCGAGGAGCTGTTCCTCGCATCCCTCGGCGAACTGGTCGCGCTGGAGCAGGCGTGGGTGCCGCAACCCCACGGTGAGCGCAGCCTGTACCTGCGCCCCTTCCAGATCGCCGACGAACCCTACCTCGGGGTGCGTGAGGCCAAGAACTACCGCTACGGCCTGCTCGCCTCGCCCGTCGGCGCCTACTACCCGGCCCCCGTGAAGCTGTGGATCACCCCCAACTACACGCGGGCCGCTCCCGGCGGCACCGGCACCGCGAAGTGCGGCGGAAACTACGCAGCCAGCCTCGCCGCCGCCAACGAGGCCGCCGCCCACGGCTGCGGGCAGGTGCTCTACCTCGACGGCGCCGAGCACCGCTGGCTGGAGGAGTGCGGAACCATGAACTTCATGATGGTCACCGACGATGGCCAGCTCGTCACCCCCGCCCTCGGGTCGATCCTGGACGGCGTCACCCGCGACTCGCTGCTCACCCTCGCGCCCGAGCACGGCCTCACCCCCGTCGAGCGGCCCATCTCCATCGACGAGCTGCGTGACGGCGTCGCCTCGGGCCGGGTGGCCGAGACCTTCGCCTGCGGCACGGCTGCCGTCATCACCCCGATCGTCGGTTTCGACTCCCCGGAAAACGGCTCGCAGGTCGTCGGGGACGGGGAGCCTGGCCCGCGCACCCGTGAACTGCGCGCCCACCTCCTGGACATCCAGTTCGGCCGCGCCGAGGACCGGCACGGCTGGCTGCGCCGCGTGGCCTGAGGCCCGGCGGTGTTCCGGGCCGTCATCGGCACCCTCGGTTACGTCGTCCGCGACGGCCGGGTGCTGCTGGTGCACCGCCAGCGCGTCGGCGACGATCACCGGGGCAAGTGGAACGGCCTCGGCGGCAAGTTGGAACCGGGTGAGGACGCCGTCACCTGCCTGAGGCGGGAACTCCGCGAGGAGGCCGGGATCGATGCGACCTCCCTGCGGCTGCGCGGCAGCATCGCCTGGCCGGGTTTCGGTTCGGACGGCAGCGATTGGTTCGGGCTGGTCTTCCTCGTCGACGGTTTCCGCGGCGAACCCCCGGAGCGCAATGACGACGGCCCGCTGCGCTGGGTTCCCCTCGGCGAGCTCGGCGACCTGCCCATGTGGGAGGGCGACCGCCATTTCCTGCCCCTGGTCTTCGACGGCGGACCCCAGTTCCACGCCGTCATTCCCTATCGCGACGGCGAGGTGATCACCGAGGGGGTGGCGGTCACGCGCGCCTGAGGTCGGTGGGGAGGACACCCCGATGCCCGGAGCACGTTCCTCCACCACGCCCGGCGACCGCGCCGACGTGGGCCATCGGACTCATCTTTTTGGCCGTGAAGCCCCGGGTGCCGCCCCAACGGTTCGGCGTCCGGATCACTGCTGGAAGGGGTGGCGAAACGTCTCAGGGAGCTCTCAGATGGGCCTCAGGCAACACGCCGGATGAATGTGCCTGTCATACTTTTGGTCGGCAAGGCACTCGCCCAGCGCTCGGGTTCGCGGCCCTCGAGGTGTTCCTGCCCCTGTTTGTCGCGGCCCTCCGGTGCGTGACGGGATGCGGTGAAACACCTAGTCAAAACGCATTCAATGTCTTCGCGAGGAAGGGTTTCGTTCTGTTTCGGGGTTCGGGGAGGTGGCTTCCCGGGTGCAGCGGCGGCGGCGCCGGAGCCTGATAGAAGCCTGAGAATCTTTTAGAAAATCTTCCTCCGGGTGTTAGCCTCGGTGCGTCGGCATGGATGGCGATCCGCACCCACCGCGAAAGGAGATGAGAGCGCATGAGGCGGCCACGGTTCCACGGTCATGAATCTGACGGTCGCGCGGTCCTGCGCTCTGCTTCGAGGTCAGGGCCAATCGGTGAGGAGCCGGTTGTCCTGGGCTGCGCGGTGGCGGTTCGCGATCATTCCGGACGAGGACTTCGCGGAGACAATCGCCGCGTGCAGGGGGTGCGCGGTGAGTCGAGCTCCAGGAGGTCCAAGGAGACTCACCCGTGGATGACAACGGGTGATGTCTCCAAACTGACGGGGTTGGGGTCCGGAAACAGCCCCAACCCTGCCCGGGTCGCCTGATCGGCTGCCGCGGCGCGTGAGTTCCAAAGGGGAACGGGCCTCACGACCCGACCGCGACCGCAGGCGTTCCGTCGACTCCGTCACCTCAGGGGGGTTCCGGAAAGACCTGGTGTCACCGGGATCGAGCGGTGGCACCGGAACCAGGGGTTCTGCAAAACGGAGGACGGAACGAGCGACGAAAGCCTGATCGGGCGATCCGGGAGGACTCCCGGAACCCCTGAGACTTCTCAGTGATTTCTCAGATAATTGGGTTTCCGTATGCTTGGGCGGTTTCCGGCCCGGCGACCACCGACCTGTCCTGAACGCCTCCTTGTCCCGACCGCAAACGGAAGTGCGGGCAATATGCCCTTGTGAAGGGCAAGAAACGTGACCCGTGAGAGGGTCGGCCGGCGGAGCAGGGGAGATTCGGGGGCGTTACCGCCCTCGGGGGTGAGCTGAGAATCCTCAGGGATGGGTTGGAAGTGGCGTCGGGACCGTGTTGCGAAGACGGTGCCCGGGTGGGGTGGAACGGAGTTTCATGCCGTGCTGCTCGGGCTCAGCGGCTTTGCCGCCGGAGGGATGCCCACGCTGGTGGGGCATTCCGGGGCTCGGCCCGGCCATCCGTCCGGGGCTCCGCCATGGCTTTCGGATGACTACGCCGAGAACCGCGGGCAGGTCATGAAGCCCCTAGTCACAACGTGTGAACCGCCCATGCCGATCCCGAGTGCCTCCGGTCTGTACCCGGGCGAGGAGCCGATAGGACGGGCTGTCATTCTTTCGGATGACGCGGGAAGCTCGCCAGAACGTCATTCATCCCTCCGGGTCGAGTGGTCTGACGCCGCGGTTCGAGCCACGATGACGCGAAGCTCGAAGCAAAATGCCTAGTCAGCGCGATTTCAGTCAGAGTGGGTCCGCTGTTTCAGGACGCGGGACCAATATCTTTGGCTCGGGGTTTTCTCATGTCGTCACGCGGTCCCCGGCCTGCAGGGTAATTGAAACCTAAGATTTTCTTAGGAAACTGCCCCTCGTGGGTGTTAGGGTCAAGGCACGTCGTGACCTTCGACGCATAAAGTGTTTGATCCTTTGGCGGAGGGGCCCATCCGTCATTGATCCTCTCAACGAACGAACGAGGAACGAATTTCGATGATGACCACGCAACCGCAGATGTCCCGCAGAAGCATTCTGTCCACACTCGCAATCGGTGTTCCCGCGATGGGGGTTCTGGGAGCAATCAACCTCGCCGGGGCAAGACAGGCGTCGGCAGCTCCCTCGGGCAGGGATTTCCTCCGAACCGCGGAGGGCCGGGCGGGCTGCCGCTACATCTTGGGGGCCAAGGGACCCAACGTGTTCGACTGCTCCGGCTTGGTCCACTGGTCGCTCGGGCAGCTCGGCATTTCCTTCCCGCGCATGTCTGGTCCGCAGTTCAATGCCTGCCAGCCCATCAGCCTCGAACAGGCTTGGAAGACCCCGGGCGCGATCCTATGGCGCCGCGGGCACATTGGCATCTCATGCGGCGACAACAAAACCTCCTTCGAAGCCCGCAACGAAAGCATCCCGGTCGGCTACTTCGACACCAAACCGGGTTCTCCATGGACCAACGGTGGACTCATCCCGGGACTCGACTACAACGGAACCGGAGGCAACGACGACTCCTTGGTCATTGACGGCTACTGGGGCACCCTCACCACGAGGCGTCTTCAGGGGGTGCTGGGGGTTTCCGTCGATGGTGTGATTTCGAGCCAGCTCCGGTCCTGGCGAGCGAAGAATCCCGGTCTGATCACCGGCTGGCAGTGGGTTGCCGACAGTTCGGCGAGTGGGTCCGAGGTGATCCGTGCGCTTCAGGGGAAGGTCGGGGCCGAGACCGATGGGTTGATCGGTCCGAAGACCATCAGCGCCATGCAGGCCCATTTCGGGGCTTCCCAGAGCGGGCGCTTCCCCAGGCGGTCGTCCTGCATCAAGACAATGCAGAAGACGCTCAACGAAGGAAAGTTCTGACGATCTGCTGATGGGTGCTGGCCACCCAGGACGCAGCGGCCACGAAACACACGACAGGAGCCCCTCTGCAGAAGAATCCGGGAACCCTGTGTCGGGGCCGGGCCCTGACGGTCCCGGCCCCGGGTCGT
>CALLVV010000071.1 GCA_938012815.1 uncultured Propionibacteriaceae bacterium | reverse complement strand
CGCTGGTGGCCTCGTTCCGCTTCCCGGCCTCGTTCGAAGGCCTCCGCCGGAGTGAGGCCCTCCAGATCCGGGGGGTCGACGTCCGCGACGCAGTCCCGCAGGTCGCGGGTGACCTGCGTGATGGTCTTCAGCAGTTTGGTTCCCGGTTTGCCGTGCAGCCGCACCGCCACCAACCCACAGGCGTGGATCTGCTCGGCCGCCGCCAGCGCGGCCCGCCAGTCGGTGCCGGAGGAGTCGGCGGTCAGCGACCGGCAGCGGTCGGCCAAAATGTAGGCCCCCTGCTGGGCGCGTTTCAGCAGCAGTTTCGCCGCGGGTTCAGCCGAGATGTCACCGAGCCGCGGAGCACGCACCGCAGCCACCAGCGACTCCGTCACGTCAAGAGCCGCCTGGCGGGGCGTGGAAGCCTTTTCGACAGCGGATTCCACGGCCTGCCGCCACTCGGGGTCGAGCACATTCGCCAACCCCCGCACGTGCCCCCGGAACTCATGAAGGGCCTCCGTGACGGCATCCTCGTCGCGGTACTGCGCCCGGACGAGACTCTGCAGGTCGGCGGCGAAAAGTCTCGTCACGAACGCTTCCATGGTTGCCTCACGGTTCAGCGGGCCAGGGCTCGGGAAGTCGGTGCCGCCGGTGGCGGGCGGGCCGAGGCGCTGCTGGAGGCTCGGGAACTCGTCGACGGCGGTCGCGGAGACCGCGTCCAGCGCAGCCAGCACGTGTTCCAGCTGGTGTTTGCCGAGCAGGCCGGTGGGCGTGAGGGTGGCCTCCCGGTAGCGGGCCGTCGCCATGCCTCCACGGCGCACCGTGACCCGTTCGTCGCGGATGCTTCCCAGGGGGCCGTCGGGTCCCCGCAGGAGGTACTCGACCCGCTGGCATTCCAGCGCGGCCACCGGCCCGAGCACGGCGCGTCGCACCAGCGGCCGGGTGAGGTCGGCGAATTCCTGGGGCAGCTCGGCGGTGGCGTTGATGGGCACGATCCGTTCGGCGGGCAGGTGGGGCACCCATCCGGACGCGGCCAGGTACCAGTCCCCCACCCCACCAAGCACCCGGTGTGCCAGCACCACCCCGGCGCGCAGCAACCGGTCGTCGGGGGTGTCCAACACGGTCACGTCGATGCCGTGGCTGGCCGCGCGTCGCTCCATCAACCCGGTGATCCCGATGGCATCCGACAACAGGGACGGGGCATCAGCCTGGAAGGGAAGGTCGAAACGCATCACCGCCGGTCGCTCGAAACCCATGGCATCTACCTTCCCACAAGGCCCGAGGAAACCGGAGCGACGCTCGAGGTGACGACCTGGTTGGGCCAGACCCCTTCCCCAGTCTGGTTGATCCGGGCCGCGAGCGAAGGGGGCAACCTCGACATCGTCGTTGGACTGCCAGGGGCCCTTGTTGCAGATGAGTTCGGCCTTGTACAGCGATGAGAGCGCCTCGGCCAGTTCGCTGAAACCATCGTCGTACGAGTCACCCATCGACCCGACGAAGGCGACGACGATGCGGAACAGTTGAGTGATCCTCAGTCCGTTCAAGCAATGACGCGGATCGTGATGCGCTCACACACAATCACCCGACACCACAGCGCCAGCATCTGGCTTGCCGCCGCACTCAACGATGGGTGGAACGATTCTGCCCCAGGGCGCAGCGCCCTGAGATCGCTATGCACTCTTGAATCGTCGACTTGTCATCCAGGCAACGCAGCATGTGGCCAGCGACATCACCCCGGGGGATTGGCCACCCCAGCCAGCCGCTCTCAGCATCCCGAAGCTCTCGGACCATGCCCGTGGCCCGCTTGTTGGTCAGACCTACCGGTCGGATGATCGTCCAGTCCAGTCCCGATTCTTGGACCACTTGTTCCTGGGTGGTGTGGTCGGCGAGGGCCGGAGCGAGCATACGGATTGCCAGGTGCCGCATGCCGGGGAGCAGCATTCCTGCAGAAGCGCCAGCACCCAACGAGGACTGCACGATGATCCGGCGTAGGCCTGTCTTCCCGGCAGCCTTGAGGACGGCCTGGGTGATGGCCGTTCGATCACGGCTGCCGTCGTTACCGCCATTGACGGTGACAAAAATCGCTGTGGCATCCTTCAACGCCTGGCGCACGACCTCCGGGTCACGGGCATCGCCGGCAACAAGGCGCGCCCCGATAGGACCAGCACCACGACGGGAAAGACACGTGACCTCGAAGCCCCGCTTCAGCGCCAACTCCGCAAGTTCCCTGCCCGTACCGGACGAGCCGCCGATGACGCTGATTCGCCGTCGGCCACCCTCGGGCTGGTGCACGGCGAGGGTCTGAGGTTCCGCACTGATCGGTTTGTTGACACGTCTCATCACACCTGTCGCGATCCGGCGCAGGGGCGGGGCCCAGCGATCCCGGAACTGAATCCACGGCCCAATGGCGTCCCGATAAGGCATCCGGCCTGCATCGGGGCCGAAAAGCCGGCTCTCCAGATCACCGGCCTTCTGACCAACGAGACCAGCTAGTGCCGAAAGAATTCGGAGCCCAACGTTGCTAACAGATCGAACCGGATCCTCGTTGGCGACGTTGTCCTTGAGGTGACACGCGTACTCACCGAGTGCCTTCAGGTCGGGAACTCGACCCTCGTCGTATTCGCGCAGCGGCATCGGGCTACCAGAGGCCAGCGCGTCGGCCAGCAGCATCGCGTCCTCCAGGCCGGAGTTGACGCCCTCGCCTGTCGGCGGGATGACGGAATGGGCGGCATCGCCGAGGAGGACGAGCCACTCGTCGTGGGACACCCGGGGGCAGCGCACAACGGCGCCGCCGAAGGGCGCCCGCCCGAAGAAATCCACATAGGCGTCGCGAGTGAGCAGGGGAAGGACGAGCGGGGCGTACTGCCGCAGGTGCCGACGCAGGGCGTTGATGTGGTCCTCCGTAGGCTCCCTCGACAAAAGCAGAGCCTCCGCTGGGTCGCCCTTGATGGCCGTGACCGCAATGCACCACACACCGTCCGGCAGCGTCGCAGTGTAGATACCTTTGCCCGTGAAAATGTGATGCCAATTCGGATCCAGCCCGGGAGCCATTGCACCGGGTGCCGAGAAGAGAACACGAAACTGGACGCCCCAGTCACTCACGTCCGGGGCGAAATCAGCACACTGCTCGGCCATGGTCTGACGCGTCTTCGACCAGACCCCGTCACATGCGATGACCAAACCGTTTCCCACCTCGACGATGCTGGGGCCTGTGAACTGCAGGGTTCGGGAGGCCAGATCGATGGCCTCCAGCCTGTGGCCGGTGCTGAGAGTGATTCGCCGGTCCTGTTCCACTGCAGCCAGAAGGATGCCCGTGAGCCGGGCTCGGGTGGTACCGACGATGACACCAGAGCGCAACGACGCAAGCATCCGGCGCCCGGAACGGATCTTGAATCCCTCGACAAGTTCACCCTGCGCGCGCAACTCCTCAACCAGACGCGAATCGATACGCCGCAACGTCTCCTGACCACGCGGATTCACCCCGATCGGGTAACTGTTCGCGTCGGTTAGAGAAATGGCATCCCGCGCCTCGTGGATTGTGACGCGCCGGTCTTGGGCAGCCAACAGTAACGCCGCAGCCAACCCGACCGGGCCGGCACCGATGATGTGAATATCCGGGTCGCCCATGGGCCATCCTTGCCTTCTTGGAATTCCTTCCCCCACCGTGGACGGCATACTACTCGAGGCGCCTGGTAGCACTGGCGGAGCGGTTTTCAGGCCGCAGGACCCCCCATCAGCAGGTCGGGAACCAACAGCAGCCATTTCTTGCCCACCCGGGCCCCGCCTCAGAGTTCATCCTCGTCCCGGTTGAACCGGTCGATGCTGACGACCCCTTCCACCTCGCTCAACTGAGTCATGACAACAGACAATTCCGGTCCGGAACGGAACCTCATCTGGGCACGGACAAGCTGGCGTCCACCGAGCACGTGCTGCCTGGTGTTCACCAGGGCGGTCTCACAGCCGAGCGAGTTGGCGTGGGTCAGGATGTCGCGCAGAGCCCCGCGTCCGTCCTCGTAGGTGATCAGCAACGTGCTGCGATCCCCTGACGCCGGTAGAAGGCGCCCCAGCGGAGCGACGATGAACACTGCGACGAAGTGCAGGACGGTCGCGAACACCGCCAACGGGATCAGGCCCGAACCACACGCCATGCCGATGGCCGCAGCCAGCCAGATGGACGCCGCCGTCGTCAGGCCACGGACCACATCGCGGTTGACGAAGATGAGCCCGGCCCCAAGAAAACCGATACCAGACACGATCTGCGCCGAGATCCGTGAAGGGTCCCGTGTCACCTGATACTCGGCCAGCCCGATAAACCCATGCACCGAGATCAGGGTAAACACGCAGCTGCCCAGCCCCACCAGCGAGTGAGTGCGGACACCGGCTGCCTTGTGCTGGAACTGCCGTTCCAGGCCGATGATGCTGCACAGCATAAAGGCGAGCGTCACCAGTCCCAGCTCCAGCGGAACCTTGCTCCAATCGAATAACACCGTCATCTACCCCCATGGGCCAACACCCACTTGAGCATAGTGGTTTGATGCGCCAGAAAGCGCGTTGACAAATGGTCGTGCAGGCGGAAGGCAAGGGACGAGACCCTGTCCGAGCCGGACGACCCGCTCAGTCAGCTGACGCAGAACGCGCCGCCCCGGCTCACTCGGCTTTGGGGGTGGTCTTCTTGCTCGTCGTGGTCTTCTTCGCTGCGGTTGTCGTCTTCTTCTTGGCGGTGGTCTTCCGGGCGGGTTTCTTCGCCGGACCCTTGGCGCGTTTCTCCGCGAGCAGTTCGAAAGCGCGTTCCGGGGTGATGGTCTCGGGCGAATCGTCGCGACGCAGGGTGGCGTTGGTCTCGCCGTCGGTGACGTAGGGCCCGAACCGCCCCGACTTCAGCACGACGGGTTTGCCGCTGGCTGGGTCGGCGCCGAACTCCTTCAGCGGTGGCGCGGCGGCCGCGCGCCCGCGGACCTTGGGGGCGGCGTAGATGGCGAGGGCCTCATCGAGTGTGATGTCGAAAATCTGTTCCTCGCTGGTCAGCGACCGCGAGTCGCTGCCCTTCTTCAGATACGGCCCGTAACGGCCGTTCTGCGCGGTGATCTCGACTCCCTCCGGGTCCTTGCCGACCACCCGGGGCAGGCTCATCAGACGCTGCGCCGTGGCCAGGTCGACGCTGTCGAGGGACATTGACCTGAACAGCGATGCCGTCCGGGGTTTCACCGACTTCGGGGTGCCTTCCGGCAGCACTTCGGTCACGTAGGGTCCGAACCGGCCGTTCTTCGCCACCACCATGCGCCCGGAATCCGGGTCGACGCCGAGTTCGCGTTCCTGGTCGAGGGGGCGACTGAGCAGCTCCTCTGCGACCTCCGCGGTCAGCCCGTCGGGCGGCAGGTCGTCGGGGACGTTGGCGCGACGCCCGTCGGCGGCCTCGACGTAGGTGCCGTAGCGTCCGACGCGCACATCGATGCCGGAGTCGCCGAGCGGGAAGGTCGACAATCCTTTCGCATCGATGTCGCCGAGTTCGGTGACGAGCTTCTCGAGGCCCTTGGCGCTGTCGCCGTCGGGACCACGGTAGAAGTCGGTGAGGACCTTGAGTCGTTCGGCCCTGCCACCCGCGATCTCGTCGAGCAGTTCCTCCAGCTGCGCGGTGAAGGTGTAGTCCACCAGCTCGGTGAAATGTTCCTCCAGCAGCCGGGTGACGGCGAATGCCAACCAAGTCGGCACCAGCGCGGAGCCCTTCTTGAACACGTAGTCGCGGGCGGTGATGGTGCGGATGATGGATGCGTACGTGGAGGGACGGCCGATCTCCAGTTCCTCCAGTTTCGCCACGAGGGAGGGCTCGGTGTAGCGGACCGGGGGTTTGGTCTCGTGCCCGGCCGCCCTCACCTTCTCGGCTGCGAGTTCCTGGCCCGCGGTGAGCTGCGGCAGCCGCGACTGCTTGTCGTCGCTAGTGGAGTCGTCATCGGTGCCGGCGACATAGGCCTTCAGGAACCCGTGGAAGGAGATGGTGCGACCCGACGCGGTCAGCTCGGCGCGTTCCACCGCGCCTGTTCCCGCCTGCACCGGAGCGGTGGGGGCGGCTGAGATGGCGACGCTGACCTGTTCGCCCTTCGCGTCGGCCATCTGGGATGCGAGGGTACGCATCCAGATCAGCTGGTACAGGCGGTGGGCGTCACCGGACAGGCCGGTGGCATCGGGATGGGTGAAGACGTCACCCGCGGGCCGGATGGCCTCGTGGGCCTCTTGGGCGTTTTTCACCTTCGAGGCGTAGATGCGGGGTTTCACGGGTAGGTAGCGTGCCCCGAACAGCTGCTCGACCTGGTCGCGGGCCGCCGCGATGGCGGAGTCCGCCAGTGTGACGGAGTCAGTTCGCATATAAGTGATGAAGCCCTTCTCGTAGAGCTCCTGGGCCACCGACATGGTCCGTTGCGACGTGAACCCGAGTTTCCGGCCGGCCTCCTGCTGGAGGGTGGTGGTGCGGAACGGCTCGTAGGGACGACGGGTGTAGGGCCTGGCCTCCACCTGCTCGACGCGGAACGTGGCGGCCTCGAGGGCTGCGGCGAGCGCGGTGGCGGTGGTCTCGTCCAGTACTGCGACGGATGCGCTGGTGGGCTGGCCGGTGGAGTCGAAGTCGCGACCCTGGGCGATACGCACTCCGTCGAGGGAGGTCAGGCGCGCAGGGAAGGTGCGGGGATCCGCCTCGGCGCCGCCGTCGAGGGTCACGTCGAGGTCCCAGTAGCCGGCGGGCACGAACGCGATGCGTTCCCGTTCCCGGTCGACGACGAGACGGGTGGCGACGGACTGCACCCGGCCCGCCGACAGTTTCGGCATGACCTTCTTCCACAACACCGGGGAGACCTCGTAGCCGTAGAGGCGGTCGAGGATGCGGCGGGTCTCCTGCGCGTCGACGAGGTCGACGTCGAGCGGGCGGGGGTTGGCGACCGCCTCGGCGATGGCCGCCGGCGTGATCTCGTGGAAAACCATGCGATGGGCCGGCACCTTGGGTTTGAGTTCCTCCATCAGGTGCCAGGCGATGGCCTCGCCCTCACGGTCACCATCGGTGGCCAGGAGGAGTTCGTCGGCAGCCTTGAGTTTCTGCTTCAGTTCCCGCAGCGTCGCTTTCTTGTCGGCGGCCACCACGTAGAGGGGGGCGAAGTTGTCGTCGATGTTAACGCCGGTGCGCGCCCACTTGAGGCCTTTGTACCTCGCGGGCACCTCGGCGGCGCCGGTTGGTAGGTCGCGGATGTGGCCGCGGCTGGACTCCACCATGTAGCCGTCACCGAGGTAACCGGCGATTTTCGTCGCCTTCGTGGGTGATTCGACGATCACGAGTCGCTGCCGTTTGTCCACCATGTGTTCCTGCCTCCCGTCGTCCGCATGGGAACAATAGCCCAAGGATCAATCCGGGCAGCGCCAAAAGCCCAAAGGGCAAGTCGCGGCTATGCGCTCTCGGAAGCCAAGGGCGTTTCGACGGGACCGGAGGGCAGCATGACCTTCCCGGCCTCGCGGTAGCTGACGGTGCCGACGAAGGTTTCCTGGTATCTGCTCTCGGTGGTCACCGTTTCGCCGATGTTCTCGAAGGATGTGGTGTTCACGTAGGTGACGGCCTTGTCGACCGCCTGGTTGTCGTTGAACAGGGAACGCAGTGTGACGTGATAGTTGCAGAGGCTGTTCCACGGGCCGTTCATGGTCAGGACGCTGCCCTGCTGGCCGGAGACGTCGACCTTCAACCGGAATCCGTCGACGCTCTTTCCGATGCCGTCCGCGACGACGCGGGAGAGGCTGGTGTCCGGGTTCCGCGGATCGGCGCACTCCTCGATCACGCGGCTGTAGGCCCAGTCGGCGGAATCGTGGGAGAACGTTCCCGGGGTGACGGTGTTCTTCAAGACCACCCGGGAACCGGACGGGTGGTTCGTGTTCAGCCAGGCGCCGGGGACCGTGACGTCCCAGTTGACCCCTTTGGAGTTGGACGTGAGCTGTTCGGCATGGCCGCTCGGTTTGCTCGCGGGCTGCCACGGCACGGCGGGTTTGACGGTGACGGGTTTGTCATAGGGCAGGGGGATGGTTTGGCTCCTGCCGTTGAGTCCGATCCCGGCGACCGCAGCAGTGGTGGTTTCAACGACCTGAAGGTTGACACGGATGGAGCCCTTGACATCCGCCTTCCTGCGAATCGCCTCCTTGAAGACGCAGCTGACGGTTGAGCTCGTTCCCGTGTTGTTGAGGACGCACTCGCCGACGCTGGTCCCGTCGGCAGTGGTCATCGGTCTACGGGCGGCGGTGTCCCGGAGCCTGAGGAAACCGGGAAGCTCGATCGTGAACTCGTCGCCGAACGCCACGTGGGCGTTGCTTCCGTCGTAGTTGACGTCGAACTCGAGGTGATCGCCCTGCCAGACCTCCTGACGGTCGGCGACGGGGTTTCCTGACTGGTCCACGTGCTTGAGGACGGCATCGGTGAAGACGATGTCAGAGTTGATCCTCGCCTGGGCCGGGGGTGCCCCTGTGACGAAGAAGACGATCAGCATCGCGAACATGACGAAGACCGCGGCCGCGACACGCCCTCGCGACGTGCGCGAACCATCAAGATGCATCTTCCCTCCCGGGTATTTCAACGCCGGGGGGTCCACAAAAGTTCCTGGCGACGATGAGCATCGCATGACTGACGATAACTCCTTGAGACGGTTTTCGGGTAGTCCCCGTGAGGAACCTGAGCACCACCCCTCACGGGGTCCGCGGAACGGCGTCCGGCGTGGTCCCACTCCGCCCGGGTTCTCGGGAAAATCCTCTTCCTGCTCGGGTAGAGGCCGCCGCGGGAACAGGTTTCGACGGTGTCTCGTGGACACATCACGGAAATCTGTTCCCGCGCGAAGAGGCCTGTCCGTTAGAGGGGGGACACAGGACAGGCCTCTCTGCGAGGGCCGGCGCCGGGGCGGTTCCCCGGACCCGGCCCTGTTTCGTCCTGCCCGGCTCAGCCTTCGTGGCCGATCCTGAGCAGTCCGGGTTTCACGGGCGCCGGCACCGGTTCGGGGGCCGTCGCGGAGGTCGTCTGCCGGGCCTGCGGGACGGCCTTCGCAGAAGCGAACGCTGGTGATTCATTGGCACCTCTTACTGACGACATGGCGGGGAGAAACGACCTCCTCCCGGTTCGGCGAATCGTTGAACAACGAACCGCCGACGAAAGTATAGGGGTTCGTCGACCTTTCGGCCAATTTGCCTTCTCGAGGGTGATTCGCACCCCGGCTCGGGAGCTCCAAGAGCAACTGTTTCTTCGTCGGACCGGCCGGTTTCAGGCACGCCACAACCACCAGACTCCCCCTGCGAAGTCCGGTTCCGGCTCCCGTGTGAATCAGCCCTGCGGCCAGGAAGGCATGGAGAGCAGAGTGAAGGTCGTCAGTGCCTCGTGGGGGGCGACCACGGCGCTGTAAACCCCCGCCTCGACGCGC
>CALLVV010000070.1 GCA_938012815.1 uncultured Propionibacteriaceae bacterium | reverse complement strand
GACCAGGTGGAGGGCGGCGCCGTCGTCGGGGGCCACACGGGCCAGGAGGTCCGCCTGGTAGCCGCGCAGCGGGGCACTCAGGCAACAGGGGGCGAGCGGGCGCTCAGCGGTCATGGCGGTGGCGGTGCTGTTCGGCCCCCGGCTCGGCCGGCCCGGCGTCGGGAGCGACGTCGATGAGGAGCTCCTCGCTCTGGCGCTGGGCGACCGTGTGCACGTGGGCGGGGTTGAAGACGTCCTCGACGGCGCCGAGCGCGGCGCCGCGGGGGTCGGGCTTGCGACGGCGCCAGTAGATCCAGCCGCGGCTCTCCATCCACAGGCAGAGCCGGTCCGCCGCGAGGAGGGCGACCAGGACGCAGGTCGCCGTGAGAAGCAGTCGCACAGCCGCAGTATGCCAGAGCGGCGGGACCGGGGCGGGGCCGCCCTGCTCAGGGGCGGGCGAGGGCCTCGCGCACGACGGCGGTGATCTCGCCGGCGGCCTCGGCGACGGGCACGCTGCGCCTGTCGCCGCTGCGGCGATCGCGGACCTCGACCGTGCCCTGCCGGGCCAGGTCGCGCCCGACGACGACGGTGAGGGGCATGCCCAGCAGCTCGGAGTCGGCGAACTTCACGCCCGCGGAAACCCTGCGGCGGTCGTCGTAGAGGACCTCGATGCCCGCGGCGTCGAGCTCCTCCCCCAGGGCCTCGGCGGTGTCGAAGACGGCGTCGTCCTTGCCCGTGGCCAGGACCTGGACGTGATAGGGGGCGACCCGGATGGGCCAGGCCAGGCCGTGCTCGTCATGGTTGGCCTCGGCCAGGGCGGCCATGACCCGGCTGACCCCGATGCCGTAGGAGCCCATGGTGACCACGCGGGCCTTGCCGTTCTCGTCCAAGACGCTCAGCCCCAGCGCCTCGGCGTACTTGCGCCCCAGGGCGAAGATGTGGCCGATCTCGATGCCGCGGGCCGGCTCCAGGGGGCCCGAGCCGTCGGGGGCCGGGTCGCCGGCGCGGATCTCGGCGGCCTCGATCGTGCCGTCGGCGTCGAAGTCACGGCCCTTGACCAGGTGGAGGACGTGCTTCCTGGGCTCGTTGGCGCCGGTGACCCAGCTGGTGCCGTCCACGACGCGGGGGTCGAGCAGGTAGCGCACGGACCCGGTGGGGCGCTCGACGCCGTCCTCACCGGTCTCGGTGTGCCGGTGGGGCGAGTTGGGGCCGATGGCGGTGGGGCCGATGTAGCCGCGCACGAGCTCGGGGTGGCCGGCGAAGTCCTCCTCGGCGGCCATGTCGACCTCGGCGGGGGCGACGGCGGCCTCGAGCCGCCTCATGTCGACCTCGCGGTCCCCGGGCAGGCCCACGACGAGCAGCTCCTTGGAGCCGTCCGGGTGGGTCAGGGCGACCACGACGTTCTTGAGCGCGTCGGCGGCGGTCCACGCCCGGCCGTCGGGGCGGGGGTAGCGCTCGTTGCACAGCGCCACGAGGGTCTCGATGGTGGGGGTGTCGGGGGTGTCGACCACGCGTGCGGGCGGCTCGGCGCTCGCGTCCACGGGCTCCGGGACGACGGTGACGACGGCCTCGGCGTTGGCGGCGTAGCCGCCGGCCGAGCGCACGAAGGTGTCCTCGCCGATCGGCGAGGGGTGGAGGAACTCCTCGGAGTGGGACCCGCCCATGGCGCCGGCCATGGCGTTGACCGGGACGTAGTCCAGGCCCAGGCGGGCGAAGATCCGCTCGTAGGCGTCGCGGTGCAGCCGATAGGAGGCCTCCAGCCCGGCGTCGTCCATGTCGAAGGAGTAGGAGTCCTTCATGACGAACTCGCGGCCGCGGATGAGGCCGGCGCGCGGACGCGCCTCATCGCGGTACTTGGTCTGGATCTGGTAGATGATCGCCGGCAGATCCTTGTACGAGGAGTACATGTCCTTGACCAGGAGGGTGAACATCTCCTCATGGGTGGGGGCCAGGAGGTAGTCGTTGTCCTTGCGGTCGGTGAGGGTGAACAGGGTGGGGCCGTACTGCTCCCAGCGCCCGCTCGCCTTGTAGGGGTCGGCTGACAGCAGTGCCGGGAAGTGGACCTCCTGGGCGCCGATGGCGTCCATCTCCTCGCGCACGACCTCCTCGATCTTGCGCAGGGTGCGCAGCCCCAGCGGCAGCCAGGTGTAGACGCCGGGCGCGGCGCGGCGGATGTAGCAGGCGCGCACCAGGAGCCGGTGGCTGGCGACCTCGGCGTCGGCAGGGTCCTCGCGCAGGGTGCGGATGAAGGAGGTGGAGAGTCTGTGCAGCACGGGCACATGGTACGTGCTGCGCGTCCGCCGTCGGCAACTGGTCGGCGGCCGGGGCAGCCGAGGCGGCCGGGGCGCAGCGCCGACCGCCTTCCAGGGCAGATCTGATGCGAGGCTACTGCATCATCGAGTGATGCAGTAGCCTCGCATCATGCGCACCACGGTTGATCTCCCCCCGGCCCTGCACCAACGAGTCTCGCGAACCGCCGCGGCCCGCGGAGTTTCGCTGTCATTCATGATCAGCGAGCTGACCGCCCTGGGGCTCGAGCAGTCCGAGGCCGAGGACCCTGGGGCGGGGATCAGCACCAGTCCCGTCACCGGCCTCCCCCAGCTGCGCACGGGACGACCCATCACCGCCGGTGAGGTCGCTGATTTCCTGGCGGAGAGCGAATGAGCACCCACCTGGTGGACGCCAACGTCCTCATCGCCCTGCTCGTCCTCGATCATGAGCATCACACCGCGGCCGAGTCCTGGGCAGGCGGGCTGGCGGAAGAGGACTTGATCGCTTCTGATCCCGTGGTTGAGGGAGCCTTCACCCGTTATGCGGTGCGGATCGGGCACCGCGCCGCCCAGGTGCAATACGCGCTGCGCCGCGTCCATGAGATGCCCCGATGGCGGTTCTGGCCCGATGTTCTCCCCTATGCGGACTGCGACCTGGCCACCGTGCGGGGGCACCGCCAGGTGACCGACTCCTACCTCGCCTCCCTGGCCCGCCACCATGGCGGCCGCCTGACCACCTTCGATCGGGCACTGGCGGCGCGCTTCCCCGATATCGTCGATCTGGTCGGGTCGGGCCATCCCGGGAAGTAGGGATAGCGAGGGGATATCGAGGGGATGTGAGGCTTGGTCATTCACGACCCGCCGCCGACCGCGCCCTGGACGCCTCGCGGCGAAGACCGAAGGGGCGGGACTCCCGCCACCCGCCTGCGTCACGGAACCCCTGCCTCAGGCCCCCTGCTTCGGACCGACACCCCCCACTTCGGGCCGCATGTGTCCAAAACGGAGGGGATTAAAGCCTCGGTGGCCCGGGTAGCTCCAAGAAACCATGCGATGGCCTAGTGTTTTTGGCGTGATTTCGCTGTTTTTCCGGTGTGCTTCGGTGTCGCGCTGCATGGTGCTCAGGCTGATCTCCTCCGTTTTGGACACCTGGCGCCCTCAATGCGCCGCGCCGACACCAGAGCCGGGCTGTCTCCGGAGCACCGGGCTGGGGCGGGGCACTCGAAGGTGCGTGAGCATCGTCATGGACGAGGGCTTGCACCGCCAACGCGGCTTCGGGGCGGATCACGAGGGCCAAGGGCCTCGTCATCAGGGATGAACCGGCAAGCAGTGCCCGTTGACGGCCGGAGCCCTCGTGCTCACCGCCGCCCCGCCCTGCAGGCACCAGGCAATGGGCGCGGGCGGCATCACGCCGAGGAATGCAACGCACCGCCCGCGCGCGTGTTTCCCGGACCCATGGGGTTATGGAGGGTTCTTCACTGCCCGGCAACAACGGGGCCTGAGATGCGCGAACACGAGGCGGAGAGATGTCTGCGGGCAAGCCTCGATGGGGCTGCGCCGGCGATGGGTTGTTCTCTACCCCGGAATGACTGCCCGCCCATGCCCTCATCCGGGTAGTGTGGCGATCAGGGGGTGTGAGGCGCTTTCCACAACGGCGGCAACTCCCTTCCCTGGTACACCTCTGCGGATTGCGGCGATGCAGGACCGCCAGGGTGCTCCTGCTGGCCGACATGGAGATGCGATATGGGGATCAACGAGGAGCCTGTTCCTGATGGAGAGCATGACGGGGTTCCAGTGCGTTATCCCGGGGGCTATCGCTCGAATCGGTATTATCCGAGTGATGAGAAGAACTACCTCGGGAACTGGGCACTGGGCCTGGGTGTGGCCAGCATCCTGTGCTGCGGGCTGCTCTTCGGGATCGTTGCCATCGTCCTGGGGCTTCAGGCCCAGGCGGCTGCTGACCAGGGGCTTGCCACGAATCGGGGCATGGGTACGGCAGGAATTACCTGCGGGGTGCTCGGTTTCGCAGGCGCGCTCATCGTGCTGCTGATGCAGGCGCAGATGCAGGCGCATATGTAAGGGGTTATTCGTGGCGGGCTGTCCGTTATATCCCAAATATCCCAGGCGCCGGCCGCCGACATGTACGGCATTTCCCAGCCCACTGTCTCACGCACCTGAATACGCATGGAGCCCCTGACTGGAACCCTCTCATGCTCCGCGGTCCGGGAGTGAGGGCTCGGCGCCCTGAACAACCGTGCCCTGATGGAAGACCGCCTTCCATCCGGACTCCTCATGACGGTAGACGGTTGAGCGGCGTGTCACCCGCCCCTGGCCGTGCAGGGTGTAACGCACCTGGAAGACACCGGCCCCCAGTGGGACGACATGCGCATCCTCGATCCTGTAACCGGTCGGAAGAGAATCGAGATGCGTTCCCGCCAGGCGCCCTAGCACAATTTCCTTGACCTCCGAGCGTTCGTAACACGTCCCTGATGCGCCTATCTCACTGAAATCCTCGGCGATCTGCTCATCGAAGGACTGCTCATCCCAGATCAGTTCGCGATGGTGGAAAATGGGTTCACGCTCTACCAGCTCCGCCTCGTGAGGTAGATCAGTCATGTCCTCTACTTCTTCTTCCGGCTCTCCCGATGTGGAGCGTCTTGGGCGAATGAGATTCCTGAGGGCGTTATTCATGGTGGACTGCTCGTTTCATCCGTATTCGTCAGTATTGTAGAAGCATCGGTCTACCACGGAATTGCGCGATGACGACGTCGATGAAATTGTCAGGCACATCCAGGAGGTGCCCGAATCCCGGAATCAGAATCCGAGGAGCTACCGCCTGAAGACCGGGCAACAGGTGGAGATCGCTTCGGTGCTGCTGCGCCACAACATATCCCACACGCATCCCACACATATCCCAGGCCCTGCAGCGGCGCAGGGCCAGGTCAACAGCGAGATCCCGGATCGCCCGGGATCGGGGCGGCCACGGTCAAGACCCAGTCAGGAACCGGGCTCAGCTCGCAGCTGCTGCAGCTGCTGCAGCAGAGAGCCGGCTGACGGCCCCCTGACCCGGGTCCCGCTCCGTCGTCGGTCTCGTGTCGGACTCATCGCGCTCATCGCGCCCTGCTGGTACCGCCCTGCCGCAGCACCGTGCGACAAGTGACCGACGCCTGATTGCAGGGCCGAAAGCGAGCCATTTAATCTGGCCCGGATCATTCCGGATCATCACCGCCCTCTGGGCAACAATCAAGGAAGCACATGGACAGGCACTCCCCCATCCACGAGGGCCACGGCCGCACCTGGGCGAAGGCCATCCTCCTGGGCGAGCACTCCGTCGTCTACGGGCATCCCGCCGTGGCCATGCCGCTGCACGACCTCCAGATGCGGGCAACGGCCGCCCCCGTGACCGGCCCCTTGATGCTGCGCAGCCTGGACTACTCCGGCCCCATGGGAGACAGCGGTCCCGGTTTCGCCTGCATCGCGCGCGCCTTCGAGGCGGCCCGGGAGTTCTCAGGGCACCTGGGCCAGTCCTTCGAGATCGTCACCACCAGCGACTTCCCCCACGAGCGCGGAATGGGATCGTCGGCCGCCGCTGCGGGCGCCGTCATCCGCGCCGTCCTGGACGCCTGCGGGCGCGAGGCCTCCGCGGACGATCTGTTCGCCCTGACCCAGATGGCCGAACAGATCGCCCATGGCAGGCCCTCCGGACTCGATGCCGCGGCCACCAGCTCCCCCTGCCCCATCCGATTCCAGGGCGGCCAGATGCGGCCGCTCGCCCAGCGCATCGAGGGCGCCCAGCTCGTCATCGCCGACTCCGGCGTCCATGGCCGCACCCGCGAGGCCGTCGGCGGCCTGCGCGAGCGCTACGAGGCGGATCCAGACGGCGTCGGCCCGCTGATCAACAGCCTCGGTGCACTCGCGCAGGTCGGCATCGCAGCGCTCGACGACGGCGATGCGCAGGCCCTGGGATCAGCGATGAACCGGGCGCATGAGGTCCTGGCCGAGTTGGGGCTGAGCCTGCCGGTCCTGAACCGGCTCACAGCGGCCGCCCGCGACGCCGGGGCCCTCGGCGCCAAGCTCACCGGCGGCGGGCTCGGTGGGTGCGTGATCGCCCTGGCCGACAGCGCCGAGACCGCCGACGCCGTCGCCTCCGCCCTGCGGAGTGCCGGGGCCCCCACCGCATGGACCTACCGGATGCGCATCAGCGAGGCGAACCGGTGACTCCCTCTGCACCCTCTACATCTGCTGCACCCACCGCACATACTGCAACGGCGAGTGCGAACACGAATATCGCGCTCATCAAGTACTGGGGCAAGGCGGACGAGTCGCTGATGATCCCCACCACCTCGAGCCTGTCCCTGACCCTCGATGGCACCTGGACCACCACCACGGTCTCCTTCGACGGAGGCTCGGGCGACGCTGACGCGGTGAGGATCAACGGCTCCGCCCCCAACGGGACGGTGCTGGCCCGGGTGACCCGCTTCCTCGACCTCGTGCGCGAGCGCTCAGGCATCGCGCAGCGGGCGAGCGTGGACTCCACCAGCACGGTGCCGCTCGCGGCCGGCCTGGCGAGTTCAGCGGCGGGTTTCGCCGCACTCGCCGCGGCCGCCACGCGCGCGGCAGGCATGCACCTGAACGGGCGTGCGCTGTCTCGGCTCGCCCGGCGCGGCTCCGGGTCGGCCACCCGCTCGATCTTCGGCGGTCTGGTGCTGTGGAACGCCGGCGTCGACGACGACACCTCCTACGCCGAACCCGTGGACTGCGACCTGGCCCCGGCCATGGTCGTCGTCGTTGTCTCGGCGGAGCGCAAGACCATCAGCAGCACACAGGCCATGCGCCACACCATGAACACCTCACCGCTCTACCCGGCCTGGGTCGAGGCCAGCCGCGAGGACCTGCGGGTGGCGCTGGATGCGGTGCGCGCCCGCGACCTGCCGCGCCTGGGTGAGATCGTCGAGGCCAACGCCCTGGGGATGCACGCCGCGATGATCGCGTCGCGTCCCTCCGTCGTGTACTGGCTGCCGGAAACACTCGACGTGGTGCACACGGTCCGCATCATGCGTGATGAGGGGTTCCCTGTCTGGGCCACCATCGACGCGGGCCCGAACGTGAAGGTCCTCACCGCAGGAAAGGATGCCGATCGGGTCGCGGCGGTTCTCCGGGACCGCCTCCCCGGCGTGACGACCTCGGTCAGGTACCCGGGCGGCGGCGTCCGCGTCGAGGAGGTCACCACATGATCTCGGTCAGTGCACCCGGAAAGCTTTACATAGCCGGCGAGTACGCCGTGGTCGAACCCGGCCACCGGGCGGTGCTGGTCGCGGTCGACCGCGTCATCACCGTCCGGGTCACGGTTGCCGAACACGCGGGCCGCATCACCTCCGACCTGTACGCGACACGTTCCCTGACGTGGTATCGGCGTCTCGAGGACGATGTGCTGGAGGTCGAGGAGCAGTTCGACGACTACGTGGTCTCGGCGATCCGCGTGGTCGAGCAGATGGTACGCGAGGAGGGCGGCGCAATGCGGTTCTTCGACCTGGAGGTCTCCAGCGAACTGGGCGACGGCAGCGGACGCAAACTCGGTCTGGGTTCCTCCTCGGCGGTGACCGTGGCGACGGTGCGGGCCGTGGCCGGTTTCTACGGCCTGCCCCTGGACGACATGGCCGTGTACAAGCTGGCTCTGCTGGCCAGCGATGCCGTGCAGCCCATCGGTTCCGGTGGCGACATCGCCGCCAGTGCGTTCACCGGATGGGTGGGCTACACCTCCCCCGACCGCGCCTGGCTGCGCAGGGAACGCGCGAGAACGAATCCGGAGAGCGGCTTGAGTCTGCTGGTGGCCAGGCAGTGGCCGCTGCTGGAGATCCGCCGCCTGCCCACCCCCGGATTGAGTCTTCGTGTGGGATGGACCGGCACCCCCGCATCCACCCCCCGCCTGGTCGCGGGCGTCCAGGCCGGCGCGCACAGGACCGACGACGCCGCCTACACGGCATTCCTGCGCGGCAGCGATGAATGTCTGGATCATCTGATACGGGCACTCGAGGACAACGACTCGCCCGGGATCATGCACTGGATCGAGGAGAACCGGCAGCTTCTCCTCGATCTCAGCCACACCAGCGGAATCACCATAGAAACCCTTCAGCTGCGGCGTCTCGTGGAGATCGCCCAGGAGCACGGGGCGGCGGCCAAGAGCTCCGGCGCCGGGGGTGGGGACTGCGGAATCGCCCTGTGCCCGCCCGAAACGGACACCGCCGCCATGTGCGCCGCCTGGGAGAAGGCGGGCATCCACCCCCTCGACCTGTCGGTCCATGTCCGCCCCGAGGTCACCCCATGATCCCCGGTCGCAACACCCCGGGGCACGCATCCCGGAAGGACGAGCACCTGAACCTGGCGGTTCGCCTGCACGACCGGGACCGGCCCAACGCCTTCGACGACGTTTCCTTCATCCACCACGCCCTGCCCGGCACCTCCGTCAATTCGACCGATCCTGGCACCGCGGTGTTCGGTGTCCATTGGGATGCCCCTTTCTACATCAATGCGATGACCGGTGGCACCCGGGCCACGACGGAGATCAACGCCGGCCTGGCCGGGGCCGCCGCCGACGCGGGGGTGGCGATTGCCTGCGGCTCGCAGCACATCGCCCTGCGGGATCCGGGGCGCGCGGAAGGTTTCCGTATCATCCGCCGTGAGGCCCCACGCGCCTTCGTGTTGGCCAATGTCGGCCCGGCGGTCACGCCGGAGGATGCGGTGCGTGCCGTCGAGATGATCGAAGCCAATGCTCTGCAGATCCACCTCAACGTGGCCCAGGAACTGGTCATGCCTGAAGGGGACCGGGATTTCCGCGACTGGCCCGAACGGATCGCGGCCATCGTCGCGGCGGTGCCCGTTCCCGTCGTCGCCAAAGAGGTGGGGTTCGGCCTTTCCCGCCACGCGATGACGATGCTGGAGCGGGCAGGGGTCGCGGCCGTCGACGTGGCGGGTGCAGGCGGCACGGACTTCATCGCCATCGAGAACGAGCGGCGTCCCGGCCGGGACTACTCGTACCTGACCGGGTGGGGACAGTCGGCGGTGCTGTGCCTGCTGGATGCGCTGTGGGGGGGCGAACCCACCGGCCTGCCGGTGTTCGCGTCCGGGGGGGTGCGCACTCCGCTGGACGTCGTGCGTTCGCTCGCACTGGGTGCGCGCGCCGTCGGTGTCTCGGGTCATTTCCTGCGCACCCTGGTCACGAAAGGGCCGGATGAACTTCGGGTCGAGCTCACCACGTGGATCGACCACGTGCGCACGCTCATGACCCTGCTGGGGGCGGTCGATGTCGATCAGCTGCGCGACACGGACGTACTGGTGACGGGGGAAACCGCCGAACGGGCCCGCCTGCTCGGCGTTGATCTGGCACAGCTCGCCCGCCGCTCAAGGCATTGAAGGGGCGACCGAGAAGGGCCGCGCTGAAGAAGCAGGCCTGCTCAATCAGATCCGTGAAGACCTGAACCAGTTCAGCCGAGGGCAGCCAGGGCGGTGACGATGCCCGGGGCGGCGTACAGCGACATGAACTGCACACCGTAGGAAACTCCCAGCCGGTTGAGCGAGCCGCACACGAGACCGATCAGCAGCACCCCAAAGACATTCGCCAAACCCGCGTGCTGCTTGGCGTCGATGTAGGCGAGCAGGATGACGAAGGCCACGAAGAGAGCCAGAACCGCCTCATGCGGGATGCGCCGCATCACGAAGTAGGTGATCTGCGAGGACCAGCGAACCGCGATGACGTAAGTGACGGCGACAGCGATCAGTGCCCCAACCGTCACGGCCACCACGAAGCCGGGCATGTCCATCAAGTGGTGCATGTTGTGCTGCTTGTTGTAGACCGAACCCGCATTGAACAGCGGCCCCGCGGGCCCAGCGGACACGCCTCCCATCTGAACCCCGAACGCCACCAGCGGAATGATGGCGCCTGCGAGGTAGGTCGAATGCGTCAGTGCGCTCATCACTGTCACCGCGCGCTGCGCGCGACGCATTCGGTTCTCACCCTGACGTGCCACGGAAGCCTCTCCCAGGAGAAAGGTCAGGCCGACCGGGCTGAGGATGAACAGTGGTGTCGAAACGGCTGCCATTGCGGCGCTCCACCAACCCTCGGACTTGGATATCAAACGGCTCGGCATCAACGCCTGCGATTTGAATCCGGCGCGCAGGAGGGTCGTCCTGGTCCGGGTGCCGTGCGGGAGCGCCGCGCGGCGCTTGGCGTTGAGCAACTCGAGCAGGATGATGAGCATGGGCCCGACCGTGATCGCAAGGAAGAAGGATGTATTGACGTTCTCTTCCTCCGGGATGATGTTCGCCGAACGATAGAGGACGGGAAGCGCCCGGAACATGAGTGCCATGGGAATTATCGACACCAGCGAGAGGATCCGGTTCTTGCCGAGTAGAGCCATGAGCACCGCGCCTGCTGCGAGAACGACGTCGGAGTTGTTCTTGATCATGTCCGCCACGGGACTCAGCAGACCAGCCAGCAGGAAGCTCAACGGGATGGAGACCAAGGTTCCGATGGTGGATCCCACCGCCATTTTCCGGATCGTCTCGGAGGCCAGGCCCTTGTTGCGCAGGAAGACGGAGTGCTCCATGAGTGGAGCCGACATCACCCCGCCCGGCAGACCGACCAGCGCGGTGGGAATGCCGTTCATGAGGTTGAGCGTCACGACTGCGGAGATGAAGAAGGCGAGCACGACGTGCGGCGGAGCGCCCGCCAGGATGAGCGCCAGGGTTACGGGTGCGAGCACCCCCGTCTCATCGGTGCCGGGGATGAAACCGATGAAGGTGTAGAGCACGACGGCGCCGAGCACCGCCATCAACATCATGCCGATGAGCTCCGGAGTCACACGGCACCGCCTTCACCGGCGTCGACGGGGTCCATCTCGTCGACGATCACGACCTCCCGTTTGGGGGTCACGAGGAAGCAGTTCGCCACGAAACCGATGACCGACGCCCCCAGCCCCCAGAAAAGTGGCTGTCCGCCGGTTTTTGAGGCAATCACAATCGCCGCGACGACACAGACCGCCGAAACCGCCAGACAGACCATGAGGTCCTTGGGTGAGACGAGGTCGTTCCACACCTCGATGTTCCGGCCTTCTACGTCCTCGGATCCGGCTTCGGGAATATCGCGCACGATCGGCCATCGTATTCCAAATCCCCCCAACGCACCATACATGCCTCACCAAGATCCCATCGGGTTGATGGGTTCGCCGAACGACGGGCACACGTCACGTTTCCCGGGGAGAGCGGGCGGTCGGCGGAGCCAACAGCTCCTCATGCCTCCTCGAAAACGATCCGGGTGAAAGGCAGTATCGATCTGAAGCACACCTCTGGGAGACCAAACGGCTGACGCATCCTCAAGGCAGCCGCGGTACCGATCCACCTGAAAGGACCTCTAAGCTGTGGAGCGGATCTGAGGCAACCGCAGGAGCAGCCATGACGAGCATCGCCGGAAAGGAACCGTCCGCTTGGGAAGCGAAGTTTCCCCTGATTCGGGAGCTCGTCGCGTACCAGGAGACGGCTTGGTTCAACCCCGGGATCAGGTCAGGCAAAGCCGCGTTGGCGGGGCTGGGGCTCACGACCGCCGACATAGATGACGCGGCGGCCCGCCTGAGACGCTTCGCCCCCTACATCGCGCAGGTCTTCCCCGAAACCCGGCTTTCCGCAGGAATCATCGAGTCTCCCCTGTACGCGGCTCCGTTCATGCAGGCCGCGATCGAACGCCGGGAGGGCATCCGGATACCCGGGAAACTCTGGGTGAAGATGGACGCAGAGTTGCCGATCTCCGGTTCCGTCAAGGCGCGTGGAGGGATCTACGAGGTGCTGCACCACGCTGAACAGGTCGCCCTGGATGCGGGACTGATCACCCGGGAATCCGACTACCGGGAGCTGGATTCACCGGAGGCCCGCGAGCTGTTCGCCGAGCACTCGATAACGGTCGGTTCCACCGGGAACCTGGGTCTGTCGATCGGGATCATGAGTGCGCGGCTCGGTTTCGATGTCACCGTGCACATGTCCGCCGATGCCCGCCCCTGGAAGAAGGAGATGCTCCGCAGGCACGGCGTCGAGGTGGTGGAGTACGACTCCGACTACTCGGTGGCGGTGTCCGCGGGTCGCAAACAGACCAGAGCCGATCCGTCGATGCACTTCGTCGACGACGAGAACTCCACGACCCTGTTTCTCGGATACGCGGTCGCAGGACGGCGTCTGGCCGGTCAGCTCCAGGCCCTCGACGTCCCGGTGGACGAGAAACACCCGCTCTTCGTGTACCTGCCGTGCGGGGTGGGCGGCGGTCCCGGCGGAATCACCTTCGGCCTCAAAACCGTTTTCGGCGACGCCGTCCATGCGGTTTTCGCGGAACCGACCCACTCCCCCAGCATGCTGCTCGGCGTACGAACTGGCCTCCACGACGCGGTCTGCGTACAGGACTTCGGCATCGACAACATCACGAGTGCGGACGGCCTGGCCGTCGGTCGCCCGTCGGGTTTCGTCGGCAGGTCCTTGGAGCACGCCATCGACGGCTATTACACGGTCAGCGACGAGAACCTCTACCGCTACCTGACCCTGCTCCGGGAAACCGAGGGGCTGAAGGTGGAGCCCTCCGCCGTCTCCGGTTTCTTCGGCCCGCAGCGGGTCCTGGACGATGCCGCCTACCTGAAACGCACCAAGCTGGCCCCAAAGGTACTCGCCAACGCGACCCATCTGGTCTGGGCGACAGGCGGATCGATGGTGCCACCGGACGAGATGAACGACTACTTCCGCAAGGGGGTCGAGCTGCTGTTGGAGTTCTGAGGAGACCGCCGGGGAATGACGAGGCCTCCGGGGCCGTTGAGGTTCCCCGGAGGCCTCACCCGTATCGAGCTTACTTTCCGGTGAGCTTGTCCTTGGCCTCTTCGACCTTGTCGGCGACACCACTCGCGACGTCACCGAGCTTCTCCTTGGCGCTGTCGACGATCTGACCGAGGCCGCCTTTCACACGATCCTTCTGGCCTTCGGCGCGGAGGTCCTCGTTGCCGACGGCATCGCCGACGCTTTCCTTGGCCTTGCCGACGGTCTCCTGAAACTTGTCACCGATTCCCATATGCATCCTCCTGTAGCTGTTGTTCACATTGGTGTCGACCACCACGCTACAAGACGTTCTGCACCCACCAAAGGTTTACTGGGGCGTGTCCAACCGAGAGAATCGATGCGCACGATCACCATGACCACGGTCCTGCCCCGAGGCTGCGGCCCGGGCAAGTAGGCCCACACCTAGGACCTAGGAACCCGAAACACCCTGCTCCCCGCCGCCCTCGCGGTCCAGCACCACTTCACACCCCAGCCGATTCACCCGCCGCGCATAGGCCAGCCGGTCCTCCAGGGTCGGGAGCTCATCCGCCATGAGACCGTCGAGGAGCAGGACCGCCAGTCCGTGAACACTCGCCCACAGGGCTGTCTCATGCTCACGGATGGCGCGTTCGCCGAAATTGATCCGTGCGAGTCGGCCGAGTTCGTCGTAGGTTCGCCTGCTGGCCGCCTGGATCCCCGGGAACCTCGCAGGATCGCACATGTCGCGGCGGAACATGATCCTGAACACCCCCGGATTGGTCAGCGCAAACTCGACGTAGGCGTTCCCGGAAGCCTCCGCCACCGTCCTGAGCTCCTCGGTCTCCACCAGGTCGTGAGCTTCACACAGCCGGTTGGCCAGCTCGTCGAATCCCGCCTCGACGAGGGCGGCGAGGATTGCTTCACGATTAGGGAAGTAATGGTAGGGAGCCTGGTGGGTGCAGCCGGCGCGACGTGCCACCTCCCGCATGCTGAGCGCATCGGGGCCCCCCTCGTCCAACAGCTCGCGGCTGATGCGTAGCAGGTCCTCACGCAGATCACGCGTCCTACTCTTTCTCGGCTTACCCGGCGCTCTCAGGGTCATGATCCAAGCCTACGCCACACTTGACAGTGTCAAGGAGCTCGCTAAGCTGCCACCTGACACTGTCAAGTAAATTGGGAGCAAGAATGTACGACGCCATCGTCATCGGATCGGGAATAGGCGGTCTGAGCGCCGCCAAGCTGCTGGCTCGGATCGCGGGCAAACGGGTTCTCGTGCTGGAGAAGCACACTGAACCGGGTGGACAGACACACACGTTCCGCCGCGATGGTGCTTCCTGGGACGTCGGGGTGCACTACATCGGGCAGGTCGGACCAGGCAGTCAGCTGCGCGCGTATTTCGACTACCTTTCGGACGGCGAACTGGCATGGAACCGCTTGCCGGACGCCTACGACCGTTTCGTCTACCCGGGCATCGACTTCTCCGTCCCTTCCAATCCCGTGAAGTACCAGCAGAAACTCATCGACACCTTCCCCACCGAGGCCCGGGCCATCCGCCGTTATTTCCGCGACATCCGCAGTGCCAGCAGGTGGGTCACCCTTGGCTTCGCCAAGAACATGGTGCCCCGCCCCATCGCGCCGCTGCTGCACGGCATTCAGCGGATATCCGGCCGGACGGCGCTCGGGACCACGGAACACTACCTGAGGAAGCACTTCCGCTCCCCCGAGCTCCGGGCCCTGCTGGCCAGCCAGTGGGGCGACTATGGGTTGCCGCCCTCGCGCAGCGCCTTCGCCAAGCATGCGTTGATCGTCGACCACTACATGAACGGCGGATGGTTCCCCGAGGGCGGCAGCGCACGGATAGCTCGTACCTTCGAAAAGGGCATCGAGCAGGCCGGTGGCGCGGTTCGGGTGGCCCAAGATGTTCAAGAGATTCTCGTGGAAGACGGGAGAGCGGTCGGGGTCCGGGTGCTGGACCGCCGAGGCCCCGTCACCCAGGAACGAATCCATCGCGCACCAGTGGTGATCTCGAACGCGGGCGCTCCCGTGACCTTTTTCAACCTGCTGCCAACCGACGGCCCGGTGGGGGCGGCCACCGCCGCCCTGCGCGACGCGATCCGGCGGATCGGGACCGGCATCTCGGCCGTCACCGTGTACCTGGGTTTGCGAGACGACCCGCGCAGCATCGGGGGGACCGGTGGAAACGTGTGGGTCAGCAGGGATCTCGATCACGACGACCTCCCGAGCCAGTCCGACGCGCTGTTGTCCGGGTCGCCCCGGAATGCCTTCGTCTCGTTCTCGTCGGTGAAATCGGGAGAGACGCACCACACCGCGGAGATCATCTCCTTCGTCGACGCCGATGCATTTGCGGCGTGGCGGCACACGCCCAAGGGCAATCGCGGCGCCGACTACTCCACGCTGAAACAGCGGATCGGGAGCGGCCTGATCGACCTGGCGGAGACCGCCTTTCCCGGATTGAAAGACCTGGTCGACTACGTGGAGGTATCCACCCCCCTGACGGTCGAGCACTACACATCACATCCGCAGGGAGCTTTCTACGGTCTCCCCAGCACCCCGGAGCGCTACCGCTTCTCGTTCGGACCGGTCACCCCCGTGGAGGGGTTGTACCTGTCGGGACAGGACGCGGGTAGCTGTGGGGTCGCAGGCGCGATGATGGGTGGCGTCGTGGCAGCCTGTCAAATCCTGGGGCCCAAGGGGTTCACGGAAATCCGTGCGGCGATCACTGCCGGGCCACAAACCACCAGCTCGACCGAATGGCAGCTACCCGAAGGGAAGTATCACGCCACGCTGACGACCAAGCGGCGCCTGACCGACAGCATCTGGGAGGTCTGCTTCGAAGTGGATGCGGAGATCGGGGACTGGGCTCCTGGTCAGTTCGCTCGGATTCACGTCGGCAACGACGCTTGGCGCGACTACTCCATTGCGGGCGTGGATGGCCGCCAGGTGCGCTTCCTGATCAGCACCCGGACCCGCGGGCAGGGGTCGCGGTTCGTTGAGGCCGCCGAACCCGAGACCCGCACCACGATTGAGCTTCCGCTGGGCCAGTTCACCGCGGTCCCGTCGGGTCGCCGCCGGGTCTTCGTCGCGACCGGAACTGGGCTGGCGCCATTCCTGCCAATGTTCGCCGCCTCGGAACGCAGGGACGACGACCTCTTGATCTTCGGGTGCCGCACCGGCGAGGACGACCTGACCGCCCTGCTGCCCGACCCGATGCCGTCGGTGTTGCGCTGCATCAGCCGGGAGGACGTCGACGGCGCCCTACGCGGCCGGGTGACCGACGCCCTGGAAACCCTGGACCTCGACCCCACCGGAACCGACTTCTACCTGTGCGGATCGTCGGCCATGGTCGCGGACGGCATGGCGCTGCTGGAACGCCGGGGCGCGAAGCACCTGTACACGGAACCGTACTGACGCGAGGTGGTTCAGACCACCGGATAGGAGACCATCAGCAGCAGAAAGGCCATGGCCCACACGAGGTTGATGATGTTGAACAACGCCCCGTCGAGGAGGGGTTTGCCCGGGTAGGGCAGGCGCGTGAGAGCGAACCACGGCAGGGCCTGGACGGGCGGCGTCAGGAGGAGGGACCACCACGGGAACGCGGTGGCCCCGGAGCCCAGGGCGATGCACACGAGAATCCAGCCCAGCGCGGTCAACCCGATGGCGGGAAACCAGGCGGCTACGAGGAAACGATGGAGCCTGCGTGCGTGTTCCAGGACCGCCCCGTCCGGTTTCTCGCCATCCCCGGCCGAGTTGTAGGCGATGTACGCACGCTCGGAAGCCAGGGCCAGTGGGTAGAAGGTGGCGTGGGCGAGGGGTGAGAGGCAGAATCCGATTCCCAGGAGCACCACCCCCGCCGCGCCGAAAGCCGAGTCGCGCAGCAGCACCCAGTGGGCATAGAGGCCTGCGAGCATGAGTGGTGTCGAGTAGTTCGCCACCAGCGCACCCCACCTCAGGCGGGGTTCGTCGACGTGCGTGTAGAAAGCGTAGGCATCATCCCCCATGAGTTCGATGAACTCGCCATGTTCGCGCCTGTCAGGTTTACGGAAACCAACGATGAGGGCATCCCCGACGATCCAGCACAGAGCGCTGAGCACGAAAGCGAGAATGGACCAGATCACCAGCATGCGCACCACTTCCTCGCCAACGTCAACCACACCACGTCGAAGGGGTCACCCTGCGGCAGCCGCATCCGTCGCCCATAGAAGCAGAGTTTGGGGCATGGCTGAATTGCGCTGATTCCCTAGTCCCACGTCACGGCACTGATCAAGCAGAAGAGCCGCTACTCATTTCGGGACGCCACATACCATGCCCAAGCGACAACTGGGCCACCGACGAGCACAACGATCAGCATGACATCAGTGTAATTTAGGGCCGCCATGGCAGCCACGAGGCCGCCATAAACCATCGATGCTCCGAGGGCCATCTGTCGTTTGGTGATCCTACCGTCCATGTCATCCCACCTGACTATGAGTTGCACTTGATCTTGAGTCGTGGTGAGCCATCATCCTACATCCAGCCTGCACGCGATGAGCGCTTCTTGACCAAGCAGTGCAGGTGCAGCACGGAGAGCACGAGCAGCAGTAGGTGGCCCCACCCGGCATGGCCTCCAGCTCAGTCTCCGAGAGTTTCCCGAAAATGAACCGGCTCAGGTTCGGGAAGGTACAGCCGAGCTGATCCAGCAGCAGTAGTAGTTGCATCTGGCCGCCGGAAAACACCCCTGGGTTTCCGCTGATGAGCGTATTGACTCCCATGGGAGGTGAAATGGATGGCCAAGCATCCCGGTCAGGACCCGCCCGATGGGCTGGTGTTGACCCAACCGTGGGCGCGCGACCCGGCAGGCCAGCAAGCGAAGGAGATGATCTACCACCAGTACCGGGACCGAGCGCGCCCGCCGAACGCTGCGTGGGATCAATGGGCAGGTTGGCAAGGCCGAACGTGCTGCGGCGGGCAAGGCGCCGGTGAAGCGGAACCGATTCATCAAACTCACCAACGCCAAGAAGTCGGTCAATCGTGAACTGGAAGCCAAAGCGCACGCCCTAGCTGGATGGAAGGGTTACATCACCAATCCAGCAGTCCCGAGACCCGACTACGTGATCGGCGCCTGGCACCAGCTGTGGCAGCAAGCTCTCAACCAGCTTCGCACCCCCGCCAGTAAATGTCACAAGTCGGTTGGATGAGGAGTTGACGATGAGCCAATGCAAGACTGTGACGAGGAAGAAGGCCCTGGCCTACCGCAGGGCTGATCACGCGGTGAAAACACGGATCCTGGACGAGCTGGTGGGGTTGACCGGCTGGTATCGCCTGCGTTGCTGGGTACTGCTGCGGACCCCACGGGCAAGATCGTGGCGCCGTTCATGCCGACATTGGAGCCCCGTCAAATTCGGACAGGCACCAATTCAGCCTCCATGGACGCGACGACGCGACCCCCACGGCTCCGCGGAGGTCGCGTCGGATGGTCCTGTTGCTCAGGCCAGGCCCTTGGACTTCAGCCAGTCGCCCGCGATCACCGAGGCCGACGCCTTCTCGTCGACGGATCGTTTGTTCATGGTGATCAGATCCTCGGGGGTCAGCTCCTTCGACACCTTGTTCAGGGTCTCCGCGGTCTGATCGTCCACCTTCTTGGAGACGATCGGCACCACATTGGAGGACAGGAACAGGTTCTTCGGATCCTCCAGGGCCACCAGGTCGCCTTCGGCCAGCACCGGGGCAGCGGTGTAGATGTCGGCGATCTGCACCTCCCCGTCGCGCAGGGCCTTGACGGTGAGCGGGCCGCCCGAGTCCTCGGCGGGTTTGATCGTGGCCTCAACCCCGTAGGCCTCGCGAAGTCCCTTCGGCCCGTAGGGGCGGGTCTCCAGCTCCGAGTTGCCTGCGATCTTCAGGTCCGGTACCGAGGCGAGATCACCGATCTGTTTCAGCGAGTGTTCCTCCGCGAACGCCTTGGTCACCACGTAGGAGTCCTGGTCGGTTGCCGGTGCCTGCTCCAACGCCTTCAGCCCTTCCGGCAGGGCACCGGTCAACTCCGTGTGAACCTGCTCCGGTGTGCGGGCCGTGGTCTCAGGTTTGTAGTACTGCAGCAGGTTGCCGCTGTACTCGGGGAAGATGTCGATCTTTCCGTCCTGGAGTTCGGGCATGTAGACCTCCCGCTGCCCGATCTTCAGCTGTCGGTCCACTTTCTTGCCCGACTTCTCCAGAGACTGGGCGTAGATCTCGGCGACGATCTCGTTCGAGTAGTAGTCCTGGGAGCCGATCACCAGGGTGTCGTCTGAGGCGCTGCCGCAGCCCACCAGGGCCAGGGCCGCTGCGATTCCGAGTGCGGCGAGCTTGGTCATGGATGTCATCGGGACTCCTTCACGGAAGCGATTTCGGTACTTGGATCGAGTTTTCGGGTGATCAGGCGCTTGGCCAAGACCAACAGCAGGTCCAGGGCGAGCGCCAGGGCAACGACCAGCAGCGCGCCGCCGATCATCTGCGCACGGTCACGGGTCTTCAGGCTGATGAAGAGGAACCGTCCCAGCCCCACGTCGGCGGTGTAGGCGGCGAGCGTCGCCGTGGCGACGACCTGGAGGGTGGTCGATCGCAGCCCCTCGAGCAGCAGCGGAACGGCCGCGGGCAGCTCCACCTGGGTGAGCACCTGCCACGAGGACAGGCCGAGGGCGCGGGCCGCGTCCACCGTGACCGGTTCGGCCGAGGTGATCCCCGAGTAGGCTCCGGCGAGCATCGGGGGCACAGCGAGCACCAGCAGCGCGCAGAAGGGCGCCACCAGCCCCAGGCCGGACCACAAACCGACCAGGGTCAGCAGACCGAGGGTTGGGAGGGCACGCGCCGATGCGGTGACCATGGGAACCACCGCCACCCCGCGCCGCGTGTGGCCGATCGCGACTCCGGCCGGGAGCGCCAGTACGGAGGCCACGGCGACCACGGAGAGGGTGAACCCGAGATGTTGCAGCAGCCGCGACCAGATTCCGCCGGGCCCGTCCCAGTTGCTGGGTGTGAACAGCCAACCGAAAGCGCTGAGGAAATAGTTCATGCCGTCGCCTCCCTGCGTCTGCGGAGCCACGGGGTCAGGGCCCTGCCGAGCAGCACGATGACCAGGTCGAAGATCAGGGCGAGCAGCAGGGTTGCGCAGAGCCCGATCAGCAACGATTCGACCAGCCGTCGCTGGAATCCTTCGGTGAACAGGGTGCCGAGCGACTGCACACCGACCAGCGCGCCGACCGTGACCAGGGACACCGTGGAGGCGGCCACCACGCGCAGCCCCGCAATCAGCACCGGCACGGCGAGCGGCAGCTCCACCTGCCAGAATCGCCGCCACGGATCGACTCCGAGGGCGTTCGCGGCCTCCACGACGTCCTTGGGCAGGGAACGGAAGGCCTCCGCGACCTGGGTGACGAGCACCGATATCCCGTACAGGGTGAGGACCATCACCAGGTTGACTTGGGCACGCGGATCGATACCCAGGATGAATGGGACAACGATCAGCATTGACAGGGATGGCACCGCGTACAGGAGGGAGAAGGCACCGAGAAGCACCCCACCGAGATAGCGGGTCCCGACCGCGATTCGCCCCAGCGGCACCGACAGCACGGCGGCTGCGACGATGGCGCTCAACGAGAGCAGGGTGTGGGTCACAAAGTAGTTGCCCACCTGCCCCAGGTTGTTGATCAACCAGTTCACGACGACTCCCTGTCCCGGCTTTCCCCGTCGTCGCCAGCCCGGAGGGAACCCAGGGGCCGCCCCTCGGCGTCGATCACGAGCCTGGAACCGTTGCGTTCAATGGTCCGCAGCTGGCGGCGGCCCGCATCCGCCCCGACGAAATCGGCGACGAACTCATCGGCCGGGCTGGAGAGCAGTTCCTCCGGTGTGCCGACCTGCGCCAGGACGCCGCCGGTGCGCAGCACCGCCACCTGGTCGCCCAGGAGGAAGGCCTCGTCGACGTCGTGGGTGACGAACAGGATGGTGGTTCCCAGGCGCCGCTGCAGGTCGCGCAGTTCCCGTTGCAGGTCGGCGCGGACCAGCGGGTCGAGGGCACCGAAGGGTTCGTCCATGAGCAGGACCTTGGGGTCGTTGGCGAGCGCCCGGGCGACTCCGACGCGCTGCCGCTGCCCGCCGGAGAGCTGCGACGGGAAACGCCCGGCCAGGTCGCGGTCGAGCCCGACCATGTCCATCAGTTCCAGGGCATGCTCGCGCGCCTTGGCCTTGGGAACCCCGTCGAGGATCGGGACCGTGGCGATGTTGTCGACGACGCGGCGGTGCGGGAACAATCCTCCGTCCTGCAGGACGTAGCCGATGGAGCGTCGCAGTGCCACCGTCGGCTGCACCGCGACATCCTCCCCGGCCAGCAGCACAGCACCCGAGGTCGGCGCAACCATCTTGTTGACCATCCGCATCAGGGTGGTCTTGCCGGATCCGGACGAGCCCAGCAGCACCGTCGTGGAGTGTTCGGCGACGTCGAGGGTGATGCCCCCGACCCCGACGGTGCCGTCCGGATAGATCTTCTGTACGTCCTCGAACCGGATCATGATTCGGCTCCGTTCTCGTGGAGGACCCGGACGACCTTCTTGCCGGGCCTGGACTGGTCCATGTCCTCGTGGGCTAGCCTGGCCTCCCCCAACCCGCGATACGTCGTCAGGGGTGGCAGCGAAACGGTTCCGTCGGCCAGCGCGTCCAGGTACTCCTGCAGCACCCCGGGGGGTAGGTCCTTGGCCTCCCCGGAGTAGGCCGTGACCCGGATCAGCACCTCTTTGGAGCGTGGGATCGGGCGGGGAAGTTCCCGGACCTCAAGAGCCTCGGGACCGCCCGGGGTATCGATGACGACGGCGTGCATGGTGGAGGCCATCACAGGCTCCTTTCACGGGCGGGACTGCCTCGGTTGGTATCGTCCGGGCTGGTTTCCCGGACATCCGGATGCATCATGGGGTCGGCTCCGTTCTCGTTGGTCAGGGCGACGAACCCACCACCGGGCAGGGGCTCGTCGAGGCGGGCGCCCTGCATGGCCGGGACGACGTCGGCCCGCTGAACCGCGCCGGCGACCACCCGGGTCAGGTTCCGGGTGAGCACCACAAGCTCCTCGTGGCGGAACCCGGCGAGCACGGCGCGCAAGGTGTTCTCGAAGGTCCCGGCCGCGCTCTCCATCCGAACCCGTCCCTTGTCGGTGAGGCTCAGGCGGCTGGAACGCCGGTCCCTGGGGCAGGGGGTCCTGACCACGAGCCCATCGCCCACCAGACGATCGACGAGACGCGAGGCCGCGCCGACCGTGGTGTGCTGACGCCGGGCGATGTCCTGGACCCGGGGACCACCGTCAGCCGCCGACGCTTCGATCTGCTTCAGGACGAGGTAACGCGCCAGGGTGGCGGAGTTCGCGGTGCGCCAAAGGTCCTTCTCGAGCCGGTTCCACAGCGCCACCTCCGCGTGCAGGAGCACTTCGAAGAAGGCTCCGTGGTCACCGGGGGGTGGTGCTGCTGTCTCCTTCACCCGAGAAACATTACATGTAACTGAATTACATGGAAAGCATCAGCTCGGGCTCAAGACAACTGAGTTCTGGAAAACAGCGGCGCCGGCTGGGCCGTGAACACCCAACCGGCGCCGCGAGGCGCGTCCCCGTCAGGACAGCGACCCGTAGGTCGTCTTCGCCTTCTCCAGCGCGGCGACGTACCCCGCTCGCTCGTAGGCATCAGCCGGGGTGTGACTCGGCACGGCCAGCATTCCACGGGCCTGGTTCAGGGTGAGCCGCCTGCCGTCGAGCCATGCCTCGAGGCCTTCGACCAGGCGGGTGGCGTGCCCGATGCCGTGGCGCACCAGCGCCGAGGTGGTGCAGACCACATCGGCCCCGGCAAGCAGGTACTTCACGACGTCCTCCGGCTGGTCCACCCCGGACGAGGCCGCGAGCGAGGCCTCGACGTGGTCGCGCAGCACGGCGATCCAGGTGCGCGGCAGGCGGGCGTCCGCGGGTGAGCTCAGCGTCACTCCGCTGACCACCTCCAGCCGATCCAGGTCGATGTCGGGTTGCAGGAACCGGTTGAAGAGCACCAGACCATTGGCCCCGGCCCGGTCGAGCCGCTGGCACATCGCACCGACCGACGAGAAGTACGGGCTGAGCTTCACCGCGACCGGGATGCTCACCTCCGACTTCACGGCCTGGAGGATGTCGAGGTGACGCTGCTCCACCTCGTCACCTCCCAAGGTGAGGTCACCCGGGACGTAGTAGATGTTGAGTTCCAGCGCTGCCGCCCCCGCGTCCTGCAGGCTACGGGCCGAGTGAACCCACCCTCCGCGGGAGGCACCGTTGAGGGAGGCGATCAGCGGCACGTCGATGGCCCGGGCGCCCTTCTCGACGAGCCGCAGGTAGTTGGTAACCGCATCGGCCTCGGCCCGCGGCACCTCCGGGAAGAAGCTGGTGGCCTCCGGGGTGATGTCGGCGAACTGCTCCTCCAGCTCCACCAGGCGTTCCGCGTCGCGGAGCAGCTGCTCCTCGAACAGGGAGAACATGGTCACGGCCCCGACCCCCGCGTCCGCCAGCGCCTTGATGTCCTCGACGTTCTGGCTCAGCGGCCCGGCCGAGGCGATGACGGGGTTGCGCAGGTCCAGCCCCAGGTAGCTGCTCCTCAGCTCTGCCATGATTCCTCCTTGCGCGGGTCGGCGGCGAACTTCTCCGCGCCGCGGAGCGCCAGCTCCTCGTACTCGGCCCAGCGCCGGTCCACCTGCGCCTGGGCGATGTCGATGAGGCGATCGGCCTCCTCCGGGTCGGCGGCGTGCAGCACCTTGTAGCGCAGCTCGGCGTTCTGGTACTCGCGCAGCTTCAGGCGCGGCCGGGGGCTGTCGAGCAGGAACGGGTTGCCGCCGGTCTCCCGGATCACGGGGTTGTAGCGCATCAGTGGCCAGTGCCCGGAGTTGACGGCCCGGTACTGCTGTTCCAGGCCCTTGCGGGTGTCGATGCCGTGGGCGATGCAGTGGCTGTAGGCGATGATCAGGCTCGGCCCCTCGTAGGCCTCCGCCTCTCGGAATGCTTTCAGGGTCTGCTGCGGATCCGCGCCCATCGCCACCCTCGCCACGTACACCGACCCGTAGGCCATCGCCTGCATGGCCATGTCCTTCTTGTTGGTGTGCTTGCCCGCGGACGCGAACTTCGCGACGGCCCCCAGCGGGGTGGACTTGGATGCCTGACCGCCCGTGTTGGAGTACACCTCGGTGTCCAGAACCAGCACGTTGACGTTGCGGCCCGAGGCCAGCACGTGATCGACACCGGAGGAACCGATGTCGTAGGCCCAGCCGTCGCCGCCGACGATCCACACGGAACGCCGCAGCAGGTGGTCGCAGACGCTCTTGAGATCCTCGATCTTCGGGCCGTCCAACTCCGCCAGCCGCGCCTTGAGACGGTCGACCCGGGCGGCCTGCCGGGCCAGGCCCGACTCCATGCGCTGTTTCGCGGCCAGCAGCGAGTCGATCAGTTCGTCGTCATCGATCTCGGGACGCAGCTCCTCCAGCAGGCGGCGCGCCATGTCCCGGTGCAGGTCGGCGGCCAGCCGGAGTCCGAGTCCGAACTCGGCGTTGTCCTCGAACAGCGAGTTCGACCACGCCGGCCCGCGTCCCCGGGCGTTCTTCGCCCACGGGGTGGTGGGCAGGTTGCCACCGTAGATCGACGAGCAGCCGGTGGCGTTGGCAACGGTGACGCGATCCCCGAACAGCTGTGTCAGCAGCTTCAGGTACGGGGTTTCGCCGCACCCGGAGCAGGCTCCGGAGAACTCGAACAACGGCTCCAGGAACTGGGTGCCACGGACGGTCCCGAAGTCCACGTTGCGGCGGTCGTTGAGCGGGATGGTCTCGAAGAACCTGACCGCTTCCTTCTCCTTCTCCCGTTCCAGCACCGGCTCCAGGTTGATGGCGCGCCGGTTCGGCTGCCCGGCAGGCCGCACGGGACAGGCCTCCACGCACAACCCGCAACCGGTGCAGTCCTCGGCGTAGACCTGCAGCGTGTAGCTGGTCTCGGGCAGCCCCGCTGCGTCGAGCGGTTGGCTGAGGAATCCCTCGGGGGCGTTCTCGACGACCTCGGAGGGGTAGTACTTGGCGCGCAGCACGGCGTGCGGACACACGAAGGAACAGTTCCCGCACTGGATGCAGGCCTCGTTGTCCCACACCGCGATGATCTCGCTGATGTTGCGTTTCTCGTAGCGGGTGGTCCCCGACGGGTAGGAGCCGTCGACGGGCAGCGCCGAGACCGGAAGCTCGTCACCGCGCCCGGCCAGCATCGTCGCGGTGACCTCCCGCACGAACGGCGGGGCATCCGACGGGACGGGCGGGATCAGGTCCCGCTGCCCCGTCGCGCTGGTGGGCACCTGGACCTCATGCAGGTGGGCCAGGGAGGCGTCGACCGCCTCGTGGTTCTTCTGCACGATGGCCATCGACTTGCGGGCGTAGGTCTTGGTGATGGCGGCCTTGACCTTCTCGATGGCCTCCTCACGCGGCATGACACCGGAGATCGCGAAGAAACAGGTCTGCAGCACCGTGTTGGTGCGCGACCCGAGGCCCGCGGCCCGCGCGACCGCGGAGGCGTCAATGACGTAGAGGGAGATGCCCAGTTCGACGATCCTGTCCTGCATCGAGCGCGGCAGCTGCTCCCACACCTGATCCGCCGGATAGGGCGAGTTGATCAGCAGCGTCGCACCGGGCTGGGCGAACTCCAGCACGTCCACCCGCTCCAGGATCGACCAGTGATGGCAGCCGATGAAGTTCGACCGGGTCACCAGATATGGCGCCTGGATCGGGTTGGGGCCGAATCGCAGGTGCGAGACGGTGCGCGAACCCGACTTCTTGGAGTCGTAGACGAAGTAGCCCTGAGCGTAGGTCCCGGGATCGGAACCAATGATCTTGATGGTGTTCTTGTTGGCTCCGACGGTGCCGTCCGAACCCAGCCCGTAGAACACGGCGCGGTGGGTCCGCGGGTCGAGGAGCTGGAAGTCGGGGTCGACGTCGAGGGACAGATGGGTGACGTCGTCGTTGATACCCACCGTGAAGCGCGGCCGAGGACGGTCCTTCGCCAGTTCGTCGTAGACCGCCTTGGCCATGGCGGGGGTGAACTCCTTGCTGGACAGGCCGTAGCGGCCGCCGGTCAACACCGGCATCACGTCCCGGTCCCCGCGGGCCACGGATTCCCCGATGGCGGAGGAAACGTCGAGGAACAACGGCTCACCTCCCGAACCGGGCTCCTTGGTGCGGTCCAGGACCGCGACCTTCCGCACCGCGGTGGGCAGCGCGGCCAAGAGGTGTTCCTTCGGGAAGGGACGGTAGAGCCGCACGAACAGGGCGCCCACCTTCTCCCCCGACTCGTTGAGGTGCCTGACCACGGGGATCATCGTCTCGATTCCCGAACCCATGATCACCACCACCCGATCGGCCTCGGGGTGACCGTGGTACTCCACCAAGGAGTAGTGGCGGCCCGAGATCTCCTCGAAGCGTTCCAGCACCTCGGTGAAGATCCCCGGTACGGCGTCGTAGTAGCGGTTCGCGGTCTCGCGGGACTGGAAGTAGGTGTCCGGGTTCTGCGCGGTGCCGCGGATGAACGGGTTCTCGGGGCTCAGCGCCCGGGCGCGGTGTTCGCGAATCAGGTCGGTGGGAACCAGTTCACGCAACTGGTCGTCGGTGAGTTTGACGAGGGTGTTGAGTTCGTGGCTGGTGCGGAAACCGTCGAAGAAGTGCACGAACGGCAGCCGGGCGCGCAGGGTCGCCAGATGCGCGACGGCCGCCATGTCGTGGGCTTCCTGCACCGACGCGGAACTGAGCATGCAGCAGCCCGTCTGGCGCACGGCCATCACGTCCTGGTGGTCGCCGAAGATCGACAGGCCCTGAGTGGCCAGGGAACGCGCCGCGACGTGGAGGACCGTGGAGGTCAGCTCCCCGGCGATCCGGTACATGTTGGGGATCATCAGCAGCAGACCCTGCGAGGCGGTGAAGGTGGTGGACAGGGCCCCGCCCTGGAGGGCGCCGTGCATGGCTCCCGCCGCGCCTCCCTCGGACTGCATCTCGACGACGGTGGGCACCGTGCCGAAGACGTTCCTGCGCCCGTGGGAGGACCACTCGTCGGCCAGCTCGGCCATGGTGGAGCTGGGGGTGATCGGGTAGATGGAACAGAGTTCGCTCAGCCGGTAGGCGACGTCCGCGGCGGCCTCGTTGCCGTCGATGATGGTGCGCTGGTTCATCGCTGGCCCTCCGGAATCATCTCGATGGCGTGCACGGGACACTGCTCGTAGCAGGTGGCGCAGCCTGTGCAGCGTTCATAGTCGAAGCGGTACCGGTTGCCGGGACCAAGTTTGATGACGGCGTCCTCGGGGCAGGCACCGTAGCAGCCGTCGCACTCGAAGCAGTTGCCACAGGACAGGCAGCGCCGGGCCTCGAACTCGG
Source organism: uncultured Propionibacteriaceae bacterium (assembly GCA_938012815.1). Taxonomy (GTDB): domain Bacteria; phylum Actinomycetota; class Actinomycetes; order Propionibacteriales; family Propionibacteriaceae; genus Arachnia. Next base: position 19,641 of record CALLVV010000070.1, on the reverse strand, counting down.
CCTCCTTCGGGCTGAGACCCGCGACGATCTCACCGAAGTCGGACACGCGCGTCTCGGGGGCCTGCTCGGCTTGGATCCTGCGGGTGTGGCCTCCGAAGTACCACAGGTTCATCTGATCGAGATGGACGAGCGGGTGTTTCGGGTCGCGCGGGGTGACGTCGAGGTTCAGCCACTTGTCGATGCAGCGGGCCGCTTTCTTGCCATGCCCGACGCCGACGGTGACGGTGCGTTCGCTCGGCACCATGTCGCCACCCGCGAAGATCCCGGGAACGTTCGTCATGAGGGTGTCGGGATCGACCCGCACCACGTCCCGGTCGAAGATCATGCCGGGGATGGCGTGAAGGAAACCGGTGTCGGCCTCCTGTCCAACGGCCAGGATCACTGTGTCGGCGGCGAGTTTTTCGAACCGTCCGGTGCCGTGCGCCCTGCCGTCCTCGTCGAGTTCCATGATCTCGACGGTCAGGTCCTCCTCACCCATCTCGGTGATGGTCCGCAGCCAGTTCATCCTCACCCCCTCCTGCTCCGCGCTCTCGCGTTCCTCGGCGTGGGCGGGCATCTGCTCGACGGTTCGGCGGTAGACGATCACCGACTCCTCGGCTCCCAGGCGACGGGCCACGCGGGCCGCGTCCATGGCGGTGTTGCCGCCGCCGTAGACCGCGACCCGGCGTCCGATGACGGGCCTCTCGCCCTTGGCGACATCGCGCAGGAAGCTGACGGCGTCGACCATCTTGGTGGCATCGGCCGAGGGGATGTCCACGCGTTTGGACAGGTGGGCGCCGATGGCCACGAACACCGCGTCGAAACGGCCCGCCACCTGCGTGGCGAGCAGGTCGGTGACCGGCGCATTGTTGCGGATCACCACTCCCATGTCGGTGATGCGCGCCACCTCGGCGTCCAGGACGTCGCGGGGCAGCCGGTACTCGGGGATCCCGTAGCGCATCATGCCGCCGGGGGCGTCGGCGGAGTCGTGGATCTCCACCTCGTGGCCGAGGCGGCGCAGGTGGTAGGCGGCCGACAACCCGGAGGGCCCGGCGCCGATGATCAACACCCTCCTCCCGGAGTTGCGACGCGGCACCTCGAACCGCCAGCCGCGCTCCAGCGCCAGGTCCCCCAGATAACGTTCAACCGAGTGTATGGAGACGGCCGCGTCGAGATCCTTGCGGTTGCAGGCCGTCTCACAGGGGTGGTAACAGACGCGGCCGTGGATGGCCGGGAAGGGGTTGTCGGCGGTGAGCTGCCGCCAGGCCGCCTCGTGTTGACCCGCTTTTATCAAGCGCAACCACTCCTGGATGTTCTCCCCCGCAGGGCATCCCGCGTTGCAGGGGGGCAGCATGTCCAGGTAGATGGGCCGCCTGGATCGCACCGGGGCGACCCGCCCCGTGGTTGTCAACAAATTGGGCAGACCAGTCACATCATCGCGCTCGGTCATGGTTTCCCTCCGTCGCTCCGACTACTGCCGTCAATAGTAGGACGCTTAAGGGACACCATGACCCGTAAATTCGCGAGAAAAACCGCGCCTAATTGAAGTAAGGGCGCACTAAGGTCCCTGCTCCGAATCAGTCGGCGGTTCCCTCCCGCACCTCCTCCTTGAGCTTCTCCGGGTCGAGTTCCTTGACCTGCCTGACGAGATCATCGATCTGGGTCCCGTTCAGCAGACCGCTGTGCCTGAACACCAGGACACCGGCGCGGAAGGCCATGACGGTGGGAATGGACTGGATGTCGAGGGCGAAGGCCAGGTCCTGTTCGGCCTCGGTGTCCACCTTGCCGAAGATGACCCCGTCGTGGCGACCGGAGGCCTCCTCGAAGATCGGCCCGAACCGACGACAGGGCCCGCACCACGAGGCCCAGAAATCGACGAGCACGACATCGGCTCCCTCGATGGTGGAACCGAAGTTCTCCTTGGTCAGATTTGTGGTTGCCATGTTTCCTCACTTCGGGTTTCGTTGTTCATTCCAAGCAACGACGGTCCCACCCCTTTTATTCCCCCCGGGGTATGGATGAGGTCAGTGGGCGGTGACGAACAGCAGCTCTGCGACCATCTCGTCCACCGTGACTGCTTCGTCCCCGACGCAGAACCGGAGGTCGATCCCCACACGGCGCACCACAAACTCAACCCCCGGCCGGAGCCCAAGGGCCGCGAGGGCGGAGAGCACCTCCGAATCGGCCTGGAGGTTCTCGCTCATCCGTTCCAAGGTGGCGGTCACCTCGCCCCGGTTCGGCACCACCTCCGACAAGGGCACGACCCCCTCCCGGAAGGGCACGTGCTCATGATCCAGCCCGAGATCCCTGAGCCCGGGGATGGGGTTGCCATAGGGAGAGCTGGTCGGAGAATCGAGGATCCCGAGCAGCCGACGCTCGACCTCGTCCGAGATGACGTGTTCCCAACGGCAGGCCTCGGCGTGAACCTTCTCCCATTCGAGACCGATCACATCCGTGAGCATGCGCTCCGCAAGCCGGTGTTTACGCATCACGTCGCGCGCCAACCGGGCGCCCTTCGGGGTGAGCTTGATCGTACGGTCAGCCTTGACCGTGAGCAGGCCGTCGCGCTCCATACGCGCCACCGTCTGGGAAACGGTGGGTCCGGACTGGTGCAGGCGCTCAGCGATCCGGGCCCGCAGCGGAGGCACCCCTTCTTCCAACAGCTCATACACGGTACGCAGGTACATCTCCGTGGTGTCGATCAGCTCGCTCATGCCACTCACGCCTCCTTTGAAGCAATGTTAGTGCGGTTTCGCGACGCGGAGCCCCGTAATCGCAGCGCCTTCCGGATAATCCCAACACACGGGTGCAAGGATGTATTCCGTGACACACAACCCTGACAACAGGCCCCTGATCGGCCGGCTCGTGAGACTCGATCCCACCCGGCCTGCGGACGAGGCAGAACTGGTGAAGGCACTGGACGATCCGCGCGTGTTCGCGCTCGGATTCGCAGGTGGGGCCGGTGACCGGGCCGCGGCCATCGCCCGCCTGATCGCCACGGCGGGTAAGGACCGGGCCATGTACACCATCCGGTTGACCGGTGACACCCAGCTCGGCCCGGCGGGCGAGGTGGTCGGAACCACGTCCCTGGGTGATCTCGAGCCCCGGGCGCGGCGCGCCCACGCGGGCTGGACGGCGTACCGGCCAGCCCTGTGGGGCAAGGGGCTGAACGCGGAGGTGAAACTCCTGCTGCTGGGACACGCCTTCGAGGACTGCGGTTTCGAGCGGGTGAAACTCCAGACCGATTCCATCAATCAGCGTTCCCGGGACGCGATCGCCCGGTTGGGGGCCGTGCAGGAAGGAGTACTGCGGCATCATCAGCCACGGGAGGACGGCTCCTGGCGTGACACCGTGGTCTTCTCAATCCTCTCGGCGGAGTGGCCGGTGGTGCGGGCCGGCCTGGAGTCGAGAGTACGGGCCACCCTCGCTTCCCTGACCGCTCAGGGGTCCTAGCGCTCGCAGGTCGGCTCAACCAGGTTTGGCGTCTTTCAATGGATGCGTTCTCCCCGCCGCCAGACCTGTTGCAGTTCCCCCGCATCATTCACGACGCAGATGTCGGCACGTTTGCCGGTCTCCAGGGTTCCGACCTCCTTCAGCCCGTGCCAGCGGGCCGGGGTGGTGGCCGCGATCCGGGCGGCCTCGGGGATGCTCAGCCCCGCCCGGCCGACGACGAAACTGAACGCCTCGGCCATGGTCAGGGTGGAGCCCGCGATGGAACCAGGGGTGCCGTCGGCGGTGACCAGCCGGGCGGTTCCGTCCCGGACCTCCACCTCGAGCTCCCCCAGCAGATAGCGTCCGTCACCCCGGCCGGTGGCACTCATGGCGTCGGTGACCAGGCAGATGCGATCGGTCCCGGCGGCGTCGATGGCCATCCGCGCGATCACGGGCCGGTGGTGGATGCCGTCGCAGATCAGTTCACACATCACGCGGTCGTCGGTGAGCAGCACGGGCACGGGACCTGGTCCACGGTGGTGGATGGAACGCATCCCGGAGAACAGGTGGGTGGCGATGCAGGCTCCCCAACCGATGGATGCGGCAGCGACGTGCTCGTCGGCGTCGGAGTGCCCGAAGGCCACCTTGACGCCCGCCCGTGTGAAACGCCGCGTGGCGGCCTCTCCCCCGTCGCGTTCGACGGCCAGAGTGACCATGCGCAGCGCCGGCCCACCCGCCAGTATGAGCCGTTCGACGAGCTCCGGTTCGGGATCGCGCAGCAGGCCGGGATCGTGGGCGCCCCTCCGGGCCTCGGACAGGAAGGGACCCTCGAGGTGGATGCCGTCGAGCTCACCGGATTCGACGATCCCGCGCAGCACCCGGCACTGGGCCTCCAGTTTCTCGATGGGCTCGGTGACTGTGGAGGCGAACAGGGTGGTGGTTCCCCGGGAGCGGTGATACTCGATGGCACGCAGATTGGCGGCGGGATCCGGGTCGCCGAAGCTGACGCCGACCGCGCCATGGCAGTGGGTGTCGACGAAACCCGGCACCGCCCAGGAATCACCGGTTCCCCCTCCCGATGTGATGGCCGCCAACCGGCCTTCGGCGATCTCGATGACCGCTTCCTCGATCGTCCCCTCCGGCGTCACCGCCCGGCCGACCCGCAGTTTCGTCATGTCACCATCCAAGCATCGGTTTTCTTCCCATCCGTCGAACCGCACAGTCCGGTTTCGTAGGCACGTGGGAGAATTCGGGGGTGATCGTCATCCCCGAAGACCTCCTCCCCGCAGACGGCCGTTTCGGTTCGGGTCCCGCCAAAGTGCGCCCCGAGGCCCTGGAATACCTCTCGCTGCGTGGCGACGTGCTGGGTACCTCGCATCGCCAAGCACCTGTGAAGCAACTCGTCGCGACGGTTCAGGAGGGGCTGCGGGAGCTGTACCGGCTGCCGGAGGGGTACCAGGTGGTGCTCGGCAACGGGGGCTCCACCGTGTTCTGGGACGTGGCGATCTGTTCCCTGATCGAACGACGTTCCGCGCACGCCGTCTTCGGGGAGTTCACCCGCAAGTTCGCGCGCGCCGCCGAGGCGGCTCCGTTCCTGGCCGGCCCGGACATCACGGAATGTGCTCCAGGGGCCGTGGTCCTGCCCGTCCCGGAGGACGCTGACGTGGTGGCGTGGGCGCAGAACGAGACCTCCACGGGCGCGGCTGCCCCGGTGGAGCGGATCGGCGACGGCCTGGTGTTGATCGACGCCACGTCGGCTGCGGGCGGGATGGCCGCCGACATCTCACGGACGGACGTCTACTACTTCGCCCCGCAGAAGAACTTCTCCTCCGACGGGGGTTTGTGGGTGGCGTTCTGCTCCCCGGCCGCGTTGGAACGCGCGGAACGCATCGCCGCCGCGGGTCGTTGGATACCGGAGTCACTGAACCTGGGCGTCGCGGCATCGAACTCGGCCAGGAACCAGACCCTCAACACCCCGGCCATCGCGACTCTGCTGCTGCTCGAGGACCAGATCAACTGGCTGCTGGGTCTGGGCGGGATCGAGGCCGCCGAGGAACGCTGCCGCCGGATGAGCGGCCACCTGTACGGCTGGGCGGAGACATCGTCGTACGCGACCCCGTTCGTCACCAACCCGGCGCATCGCTCCCCCGTGGTCGCGACCATCGACCTGGCCCCCGGGGTGGATGCCACCCGGGTGATAGCCGAGCTGCGCGGCAACGGGATCGTGGATGTCGACCCCTACCGCGCGCTGAAACGCAACCAGCTACGGATCGGCACCTACGCATCCGTCGACCAGGCCGACGTGGAGGCTCTGACCGCCTGCATCGACCACGTCGTGGAGAGGTTGTGAGAAGGTAGCGGTCAGCGGTCTCCTATTTTTTGCGGAAGAAGACCACGGCTCCCAAGGCCAGGGCCAGCACCGCGGCGGCCGCGATGGCAAGGCGGGTGCCGCCGCGCGCCGGTTGAGTGGTCTTCTCTTCGGGGTCCTGCTTGGTGGTCTCCTGCGGGGTGGGTGAGGCGCTGTTCGCGGGGCTCTCGGAAGGTTCCGGGGATGGCGTTGATGACGCCTCGCCCGACGGCGAGATCGTGACGGTGCCGTCGGAGGTGGGCACGGCCTCCTCCCGCAGCTGCGGTCCAGCGCCCACAAGCATCCTGTCCTCGCTGAACGTGGTGATCGACTCCCCGTCAGGGGCTCCCTGATAGGTGAGGGTGGCCCGGGTTTCCCAGCTGGATGCGTCGATGACCTGCACCCCGGACTTGGTTCTCAACGCCATGGTGACGCCGTCGGAGAGGAAGACCCCGTCGGTCACGCCCTCGGGCGCGTCGGAGGCGCGGCTCAGTTTGTTCACCCCTGAACGAGACGGTTCCAGCTCGGCGTGGTAGATGCCGGGGTTATCGCCCGCCGTCACCACGTAGATGCGGCCCTTGCCCGAGATCAGCACCGACTTGGCGTCGTGCGACCCGTCCGGGTAGCGGAAGTCGTAGGAATTGTAGGACTGGTTGCCGACCTCGTGCGGAAGCTTGTACACGGTGATCTTGTTGCGGTTGCCCCCGACATCCCCCACGTCACCCACGTAGAGCGAACCCGAGTACACGGCCAGGCCCTGCACGGACTCGGTTTTGGCGGAGAAACTGACGGATCCCAGTTTCGCGCCCTTGGCGTCCGTGACCAGAATGTTGGTCCCGTCGGCCTCGGACACAGCGAACAGCCGCGACGACCGCGGGTCGAAGGCCACACCCGTGAGGGGGCTGCCTGCATCGGAAATGGTCACGTCGGCCAGGGCCGGGGTCCCTCCCCAGACCAGGCACGCGGTCGCCGCAGCGACTGCAGCGATGCGTCGAATGGATCTCATGGTGTCGGCCAGCATACTGGGCTTTGCCCTGTAGGCTGTGCTTCATGCGAGCGATGAGGCTCTTCGGCATCCGTATCGACGATGTTCGAGACATCTTCGGCGCCCCACCCGAGGTGGCGGAGGCGCTGACGAGGGTGTTCACGGAACGTTACCCCGCTCCGGTCATGAAGCGCCGCTGGGGGCTGTTCCGCCGCAATCCCGACTTGGAGGTGGATCCCTCACGCCCCCTGCTGCGGGACGCGGGCACCCTCCTGGAAGGCGGGTTCGTCCCCCAGGAGAGGCTCGGGCAGTGCTGGGACGTGCTCCTGCTGTGGCTGGAGCACCTGGCCGGCCCCACTGCCCGGATCGAGTACCGACGTCTTGATTCGGTGGAGTTCGACCTGGCGCGCCGGGGCCTGCCTTCGACGCTGTCGGTGACCCGCCTGGGCAAGCGCCCGTCGGGCATCCCGCTGATGCCACTGCCCGGGATGCAGGCGGGCTACGGCCACCACGGTCACGCAGTGGCCACCTGCGAGGCCCTCGGGGGGATAGACCCGGACACCCTCGACGAGGACACGCGAAACGTCGTCGCGCCGCTTCTGGAGTTCCTCCGGAAGCTGTCCGACCAGGAGGATGTCGTCGTGGTGGATCAGGCGGTCCCGGAGAAAACGGCCTGACCCACCGGCCGGGGAAGGAACCCGGGCGTCATTCGATCACGACCACCAGGTCCCCGCCGTCGAGCTGCGTGGTGCCGATCAGCACCACTCGTTTGATCACGCCCGCGACGGGTGCGTTGATGGCGGCCTCCATTTTCATGGCCTCGATGGTGGCCACCTGATCTCCGACCGCTACCTCGTCGCCCTCCGCGACAGTCACGGTCACGGCACCTGCGAACGGTGCGGCGACGTGCCCGCGGTTGCCCGGATCGGCCTTCTCCGCGGAGGCCACCTCCGATTCGAGGGAGTTGTCGCGCACCCTGACTGGGCGCAGCTGGCCGTTCAGAAGGGTCATCACGTTGCGCCTGGCCCACTTGTCGGGTGCTCCGATGGCCTCCAGACCGAGCAGCAGCGTGACGCCCTTCTCCAAGGTGACGGGGTATTCGTGGCCGGGTTCCATCCCGTACAGGTAGGGCACCGTCGGCAGCACGGAGACGTCACCGAACTCGTCGCGTTTCTGCTGGAACTCCCGTGTCGGGCCGGGGAACAGCAGCCGGTTGAGGGTGCGCTGCCGTTCAATGCCCGGGATCTCCAGCAGGACGAGGTCCTCGGGAACCACCTCCGTGATGCGCGGCGGTGTGCGACGACCCTCCAGGGCGCGGGTGCGGAACGGTTCCGGCCAGCCTCCCGCTGGTTCACCCAGCTCCCCGTTGAGGAAACCAATCACCGAGTCCGGGATGTCGAAGCGGCGCGGCTCCGCGGCGAACTCCGCCGGATCGGCTCCGACCGCCACCAGGTGCAGCGCCAGGTCGCCCACGACCTTCGACGACGGCGTCACCTTCGTGGGGCGTCCCAGGATCTTGTCGGCAGCGGCGTACATCGCCTCGATGGCCTCGAACTTGTCGCCCAGGCCGAGCGCGATGGCCTGCTGACGCAGGTTGGACAGCTGCCCACCCGGGATCTCGTGGCTGTAGACACGCCCCGTCGGCGCCGGCAGTCCCGACTCGAAAGGTTTGTAGACCCTGCGGACCGCCTCCCAGTAGGGCTCCAGGTCCAGCACCGCCCCCGGGTCGATGTCCGGGGCGCGGTCGGTGCCGTCGAGGGCCATCAGCAGCGCCGACATGGGTGGCTGCGAGGTTGTCGACGACATCGCCGAGTTCGCGACGTCCACCGCGTCGACCCCGGCGTCGATGGCGGCCATCAAGGTGGAGAGCTGCCCTCCCGTGGTGTCGTGGGTGTGGAGGTGAACGGGCAGTTCGAACCGTTCCCGGAGTGCCGCGACGAGTTTCGCGGCGGCGGCGGGCCTGAGCAGCCCCGCCATGTCCTTGATCGCCAGGATGTGCGCCCCCGCGTCGACGATCCGTTCGGTGAGCCGCAGGTAGTGGTCGAGAGTGTAGGTCCTCTCGTCGGGGTCCAGGAGGTTCGCGGTGTAGCAGAGCGCCACCTCCGCCACGGATTCGGTGTCGTGGACGACCGCATCGATCGCGGGGCGCATCTGTTCGACGTCGTTGAGGGCGTCGAAGATGCGGAAGATGTCCACCCCGACCTCCGCGGCCTCCGAGACGAAGGCCCGGGTCACCTGGGTCGGGTAGGGGGTGTAGCCGACGGTGTTGCGGCCGCGCAGCAGCATCTGCAGGTTCTGGTTCGGCATCGCGGCCCGCAGCTTCGCGAGGCGCTCCCAGGGATCCTCACCGAGGAACCGCAGCGCCACGTCGTAGGTGGCCCCGCCCCAGCACTCGACGGAGAGCATCCCGGGCAGCAGCCGCGCCTGCCAGGGCGCCACCGCCACCAGGTCGCGGGTGCGCACCCGCGTGGCGAGCAACGACTGGTGGGCGTCGCGGAAGGTGGTGTCGGTGACGCCCACTGCACGCTGCTCACGCAGGGCCTTGGCGAATCCGGCCGGGCCGAGGGCCAGGAGCCGCTGGCGGGAACCGTCGGGAATCTGACCCGCGGGCAGGGTCCCGGGCAGCTTCGCCGAGGGGTCCAGGGACGTGGGGGCGGGCCCGTTGGGCTGGTTCACGGTGACATCGGCGAGGAAGCGGGCCAGTTTGGTGCCGCGGTCCGCCGGGATACGTCCCGCGAGCAGGTGGGGTCTCTCGTCGATGAAGGAGGTGGTCACCGCGCCGCTTCCGAAGTCCGGGTCCTCCAGGACCGCGCGCAGGAAGGTGATGTTGGTTGCGATGCCCCGGATCCTGAACTCCGCCAGCGCGCGCCTGGCCCTGACGACGGCGTCGTGGAGGTTGCGGCCGCGGGCGGTGAGTTTGACCAGCAGCGAGTCGAAGTGGGGGCTGATCTCCACCCCGGTTCCGGTGGTGCCGCCGTCGAGCCGGATGCCCGCCCCGGAAGCGGAGCGGTAGGCCTGGATCACACCGGTGTCGGGCCGGAACGAGTTCGCCGGGTCCTCTGTGGTGATGCGGCATTGCAGGGCGGCACCGCGGATGTGCAGCTCGTCCTGGCGGATCCCGATTTCGTCGAGGGTCTCCCCCGATGCGATCCGCAGTTGCGCCTGCACCAGGTCGACGTCGGTGATCTCCTCCGTGACGGTGTGTTCCACCTGGATTCGGGGGTTCATCTCGATGAACACGTGGCTGCCGGCCCGCGGTCCCGAGGTCTCGACGAGAAACTCGACGGTCCCCGCGCAGGTGTAGTTGATGGCCTTGGTGAACTTCACGGCATCGGCGGTCAGCGCCGCGCGCAGCTCATCGCTGATGTGGGGGGCAGGTGCGATCTCCACCACCTTCTGGTGGCGGCGCTGGATGGAGCAGTCGCGTTCGAAGAGATGGACGACGTTGCCCTGATGGTCGGCCAGCACCTGCACCTCGATGTGGCGGGGAGCCGCGACGGCCTGCTCAACGAACACCGTCGGGTCGCCGAACGCCCCTTCGGCCTCGCGCATCGCGGCCCCCAGCTCCTCGCCGAAACGGGCAGGGTCGTCGACGCGCCTCATGCCGCGGCCACCACCACCCGCGACGGCCTTGATGAACACCGGGAAACCGATCTCCTCGGCACCGGCGATCAGCTTGTCGGGATCGGTGGACGGCGGCGTCGATTTGAGGGTCGGCACCCCCGCCCTGCGGGCCTGTTCCAAGGCCCGCACCTTGTTGCCGGCCAGCTCGAGCACCTCGGCGGAGGGACCGACGAAGGTGATCCCGTTGGCGGCGCAGGCCGCGGCGAGGTCGGGGTTCTCGGAGAGAAAACCGTAACCGGGGTAGACCGCGTCGGCCTCGGATTCCTTCGCTACGCGGATGATCTCGTCGATGTCCAAATATGCCTTGACGGGATGATCCCGCTCCCCGATCAGGTAGGACTCGGAGGCCTTGATCCGGTGGTCGGCGTTGCGGTCCTCGTAGGGGAAGACGGCAACGGTCCTGCACCCCAGTTCGAAGGCGGCACGGACGGCTCGAACAGCGATCTCGCCTCGGTTGGCGACAAGGACCTTCTGGAACATGCGCCAAGACTAGTGGCAAAGCGGAACAACAGCTCAGGCCTCCTGGGACTCGGTTTCCTGCGCGTGGGTTGCGGAGAGCCTGTACAGGCCCCAGCCGAGGAAGCTGAAGAGCAGGCCCGCGCCCATCACGAGGGCCGAGACCCCGAAGGCCATGACGGAGGTCAGCAGGGAGGCGCGCACGAAGTTCCCGGTCTCCACCATGGCGCGGGTGGCCTGGAGCTGCTCGGCGGTAGCGGTTTCCCCGGCGTCCCTGGCCTCCTGCACCTTGGCGCCGAGTTCAGCGTAGGTCAGGCCGTTGCTCGCCACCCGGGTGTGCTGCTTGACCGCCTCGGCCTGGTAGAAGGCGGTGAGAGGGCCCGCCACTTTCGAGCCGGCGAAGGCCGGGGCGTCGTTCGCGACGGTGATGTTCTCGGATGCAAGCTGGGTGGAGGTGATTCCCCATGCGAATGCGCCACAAACGAGCATGAGAACGCCTGCCACGAAAGAAAGGAGACCGGCGAACCTGGCTGATTTCATGGTTGTTCCTCTCTTGACGCAGTCCCCAACCATCAGGTAGATGATCGTTTAATCAACTGTGTTGGCAACGTTACTCAAGATCTGCCCTGAAACCGTCACTTCTTCCCCGTCGCCCCACCCACACGACCAAACGGAGGACATGAATCAGAACCACGACTCGAGGCAACCACCCATGCCAGCGCCTTTGACCGACTCCCACCTACACCACCCCTGACGTGGCGCGAAGATCCGGCAGTCGCGCCACCGGGATCAATTCAATGGCGTCCAGAGCAGCCTCGGCAGGAATAGTGGTCTCATCAGACGCAGAAGCCAATCCCATTGTCCAGAACCCATCATGACTGGACTGCCATAGGTTTTGTGGACAGTGGCGAAAGCTTTGAATTATGGTTCAGGCTGCCGTCTCGGTTTGCTTCCATTCCCGGTGGAAATCGTTCGGGGTTCGGCACCCGATCATGCAATGAAGCCTGGCGTGATTACAATCGGTGTTCATTCCATGCCACCGCACCCTTGAACACTTTTCTTCTAGCGTGATGGAACTCCCGGTTAACAAGTTCCTTCCTACACGGATGGCATTGAATGATATCTGCTGCGGCGTTGCCGTAGCGCACACCGATTCTTCCCACTGACGCAAGAACGCCATACTTGTTCATGGTTGCGGCGCGGCCGGCAGAGGTGTATGCGATCCCCGAACCTGAATGGAAAATCATCACGCCTTTGATGAGCGAACAGTTCTTCACCACATCCGCGGTCAGCCGATGAGAGCCAGCAACGGGCCCTGCAGGAAGTAGATGATGAAGAGCGCGGCGACCACATACATGAGCGGGTGCACCCGCTTCGCGTGGCCACGGATCACTTTGATGAAGACGTGGGCGAGGAAACCGATTCCGATGCCGACGGTGATGGAGTAGGAGAACGGCATGAGGATGATGGTGAGAAATGCGGGAATGCCCACCTCGGGATCACTCCAGTCGACATCGACCACCTGTTCGATCATCAGGAAACCGACGAACACCAGCACCGGAGAGGCGGCCTCGGAGGGAACCATGTTGATGATCGGCGACAGGAAGACGGCCACCAGGAAGGCGAGGCCGGTGACGACGGAGGCCAGCCCTGTGCGGGCGCCCTCACCGACACCCGCCGTCGACTCGACGTAGCAGGTGTTCGACGACACCGACCCGAGACCGCCGGCCACCGCACCCAGGGAGTCAACCAGGAGGATCTCGGTGACGTGGTCGGGCATACCGTGCTCATCCAGCAGCCTGCCCTCGGAACCGACGGCGACAACGGTTCCCATGGTGTCGAAGAAATCGGCGAGCAGCAGCGAGAACACCAGCACCATCAGGCCCAGGAAGGTCGGGAAACTGAAGTGGCCGTCGACGTAGAAGGCCCCGACCATGTCCACCCGGAACAGCAGCCCGAGGTCGGGCAGGGAAAAGTTCGCGAGGGAGGGCACGTTCAGTGCCCACCCGCTGGGGTTGTCCGCCCCGACGTGGGCGCCGACGTGGGCGACGGCCTCGATGATGATCGCCATCACCGTCGCAGAGACGATGGAGATCAGCATCGCTCCCTTGACCTTCAGCACGTGAAGGGCGATCAGCAGTCCCAACCCGATCACGAACACGAGAATGGGCCAGCCGGTCAGCGACCCGGAGATGCCGAGCTCCACGGGTGGGGAACCGGCGGGTTTGCGCACCACTCCCGCGTTGATGAGCCCGACGAAGGCGATGAACAGGCCGATGCCGACGGAGATCGCGGTTCGCAGGGTCTTCGGTACGGCCTTGAAGACGGCCGTGCGGAACCCGGTGAGCACGAGGAGCGTGATGAGGATTCCCTCCCAGACCACCAGGCCCATGGCCTGCGGCCAGGTCATCTTCGGCGCGAGGGTGTAGGCGACGAGGGCGTTCAGACCGAGCCCTGTCGCGAGCCCCATCGGGAAACGACCGACCAGACCCATGAGGATGGTCATGATCCCGGCGATGAAGGCCGTGCCGGCGGCCACCATCCCGATGGAAGCGCCGACGGCGGCGGCGTCCACCTGTGTCATGGCGGCGTCCAGGAATTTCGGCGCACCGGAGATCAAATTGCCGTTGAGGTCAGTGGCGGTACCGATGATGAGCGGGTTCAACGCGATGATGTAGGCCATCGCGAAAAACGTCACCAAACCGCCACGAACCTCCTGCCCGACACTGGAACCCCTCTTGGATATACGGAAGCGGCGTTCAAGCCAAGAGGCATTCGGTGAAACGTCCGGGTTTCCGGGGAGCCTGGCAGCTTTCGGGGATTTCATGACCACGTATCGGGATCATAGACCCGGGACCACAGGTGAGGGCAACACCCGCGTGGGATTGATCAGTCGAATAGCTGTTCGTCGATCCCGATGGTGTCGAACACCGGGGCGGGCAGCTCCCGGGCCCGTTCGGCAGCCACCACGTCGGAGTGCCCTCCGCAGCCGTGTTCGAGGCTGACGACACGTGCATCCGAAGGCGAGTACTCGTTAGCGCATGCCCCGAACAGGGTACCGAGCGCCCCACGCAGCGGCACGAAATAGCCACAGGACGCGCAGGTGGCAGGAGCGTTCCTGCTGGATTCGTCGCCGTTGCCCGGGGCACCCGAGAGCCAGCGTTCCACGGCGGCGTCCCGCCCGGCTGCCGAGAGTACCCGTTCCCTCCCGAGCCCCAGCTCGGCCACGGTGGAGCGCAGCTGCGCCCATTCCGCCGGGTCGGCGTCCGCGGGTAGGTCCGTCGCAGCGAAGCCGGGTTCGAGACGTGGGTCGTTGTCGGGGGTCGCCATGAGCATCCCCGGACCGATGTCCCCGGGTTGGATGCGCCGTTCCCAGGGCACCCAGGCCGGGGCCAGCAGCGCATCGGTGTGGGGCAGCAGTACCACCTCGTTGACGGTGGCGATCCGCGCCCGGGAAGCACGCACCAGCGTCACCGCCCAGTACCAGTCCGGGTAGCCCGTCAGCAGGCAGGCGAAGGAATGGGTCACCACCCGCTCCCCCTCGGCCACCACCCCGAGATGTTCACCAACAGCGCTTTCCCCCCCGGAATCGACGGCCGCGGCGCGCGCCAGGTCGATCGCGGAGGCGGCAACCGAATCAAGTCTCAGCGTCGCCACTCTCACAGCTCCAGTTCATCGGCCACGCGCCGCAGCACCGCTGCAATCTTCGCACCGTGTTTGTCATCCGGGTAGCGGCCGTGCCGGTACCCGTTGCCCAGGGCGTCGAGCATCTTGATCAGGTCCTCGACGATCACGGCCATGTCCTGGGCCTTCTTCCGCGATGCCTTGGACAGCGACGGCGGGGCCTCCACCAGACGCACGGACAGAGCCTGTTCACCGCGGCGGCCCTCGATCACCCCGAACTCCACCTTCTGCCCGGGCTTGAGTGATGTCACACCCCTGGGTAGCACCCCGGCCCGGACGAAAACGTCACCGCCCCCGTCCTTCGTGATGAACCCGAATCCCTTGTCGGCATCGAAGAAGCGAACTCGTCCGGTGGGCATGGCAGGCTCTCCTCGTGGTCGTGGCTGGCAGGCCAGTCTATCTCGCCCCTGAGCAGGGGAAAACCCAGGAGAATCTGCGATCATCACCCCTGGTCAGATCAGAATGTCGGCGACGTGGCGGAAGTAGTCGGCGTGGTTCAGACCAGCGGCGGCGGCCTCGTCGACCACCACGAGAACGCTCGGATGGAACTGGAGAATCGAGGCCGGACACACCGCAGCCACGGGTCCCTCGACCATGGCAGCCACCGCGGCGGCCTTGTGGTGGCCCGTGACCACCATGACGACGTGCCGGGCCTCCATGATGGTTCCCAGTCCCTGGGTCACGCAGTGCGTGGGAACCCGTTCGCCCTCGTCGAAGAACCGGGCGTTGTCGGCACGGGTCTGCTCGGTCAGGGTCTTGACGCGGGTGCGGGATGCGAACGAGGAGGTGGGCTCGTTGAAGCCGATGTGACCATTGCTGCCGATGCCCAGCACCTGCACGTCCACGCCTCCTGCGGCCTTGATGGCCCGGTCGTACTCAAGGGCAGCGGCAGCCAGGTCGGGGGTGAGACCATTCGGAACATTCACCCGGGCGGGGTCCATTCGCAGCGGCTCAATCACCGTGCGCAGGATGGTCTGCCGGTAACTGAGCGGGTTCTCCGGATCGATGCCCACGTACTCGTCGAGGGCGAAGCCGATACCGTGTGAGAAGTCCACCTCCCCCGCCGCCACCCTGCGGGCCAGTTCGTTGTAGAGGGCCAGCGGGGAGCTGCCCGTGGCGAGCCCCAGCACCGGGGTCGCAAGCCTTTCGACCCACTGAACCACTCGATTCGCGGCGACCTGACCGACCTGCTGCTCGTCGGAACAGATGACTACCTCCATCGCGGGCTCCTTCACCACACAACCAAGAATGTTCATATTGAACTCAAAATGAACATTACGCCGGGGAAAACTGCGCGGCATGCTCAACGGGAGCTTCCGCTTCATTCACTCAGCCTCGGTGCGCGGCGCCCGAGGAAAACACTCACGGAGGCGTCCCCCTCGCGTCCCGCTACTCTGGTGCCCATGGCTTCCTGGACTGATGGGGCCGCTTACGCCCCAATCGAGCGGCCGGACGGTTTCGCACTCCCCGATGTGGCTCCGCTGCCCGCCGCAGAGCCCGCCCCGCAGCTGACCCCGGGAGCCGTGGCACCCCCGTCCGGTTTCGCGCCGATGTCCCCGGCGGTGGCGCTGGAGGATCTCGGGAAGGAGGAGAGGCTTCGCCGCAACCCCGCGGCGCCCTTCGACGTGTCCTCAGCGCTGATGATGGCCTATGCTGCGGGTTACGGTTCCCGCGATCCAAGACAACCCTTCGTCGTCACAGCGATCGGCGGGGCGCCGCCGAAACCTCTTCCGCCCGATCCAACTTCCCGTCTGAACCTGCCGACGGGGCCATACCAGCCGATACAGACGGCCCCGTATCCGCACTACGGGACCGGCCCCATCGCCATGACCCAGGCCCAACGAAGCATCATGTGCGTCGCCGGTATCGCCTCCATCCTGGGAGTACTCCTTCCCCAGGTACTTCCTTGGTTACTGCTGGGGGGAGGTGGGTTGCTGCTGCGGACCAACAAGTCGGGCCGCCAGATCGGGATCGCGTCCCTGATCATCGGGGCCATGTTGGTCTTGGTCCTGATCGCGCAGGCGCAGGACGTGTTGAACGGTTTGGGCCGGTGGTTCGGTCTTGCCTTCGGGATCGCCTGCCTGGCCACCGCCTTCAGCAGCCCAGCGCAGCGCTGACCCGCTCCCATTCGGCGGGGCTCAGCGGCACCGTCGACTCCTCCCGGTCCGCCAGCGCCAGGGGATGAGCGGGATCGGCCATGGCGATTTCGGACACCCACGGCGGCCAGACCTCCTCCGGCAGGGAGTCGATCCGCCACCAGCGAAAACCCCTCATGCGTTTCTTCTCGGAATCTGTCCAGCCCATGTTGCTCGGCTCGAAACGTCGCACCCGTGCGAGGAAGAAAAGATCGTCCTGCACCCGGATGCGATCGGAGTAGCCGTGACAGGCGCGACCCCGGGCCACCGGACCGACGAGGTCGAAGGGGGTCAGCCGCAGCCCGGTTTCCTCCCCCGCTTCCCGGCAGGCCGCCTCCGCGGGATTCTCCCCGTCATCGATGCCGCCGCCCGGCGTCACCCACCAGGAGGACCCGGGAACACCAGGGTCGGAGTCGTTCAACAGCAACACTTCCTCGCCCGCCAGCAGCAGCACCCGGGCGCCGCGCCGCAATTTGAGGGGACGGGGGTTCACCGCGGCCTCCTGACGGCGGCGGTCTGCTCGTCGATCAGCTCCCGCCAGGTGCGCACCAGGTCGGGGTCGACGTAGGCCTTGTAGCTGCCTCCGGGACGGGCGGGGCTGCCAATGTGGAAGGCCCGCACCCCGGCACGGATCAGCCACGGGACGTGTTCAGCTCTCAGCCCTCCCCCTGCCATGATCACCCGTGCGATCCCGGGGTTGGAGCGGGCCCGTTCCAGGAGTTCGTCGAGTCCGTGCTCCACTCCGCGGGCCGAGCCTGCGGTGAGCACTTGGTCGAGGCGCGGCAGGGTGGCCAGATCCTCCCATGCGTCGTCGAAATCCAGGCAATTGTCGACGGCCCGGTGGAAGGTCCAGGCGAAGTCACCGTCGGCAATGAGCGCGTTGCACACCTCGAGGTCGATGCCCGCATGGCCGTTCAGGAACCCCAGCACCACCCCGTCGGCGCCCTCGTCCAGATAGGAGGCGATCAATCCCTTGAGCCGCGCAAGTTCGCCCCCGTCGGTGCGGAATCCGGCTCGCAACCGCACCATGGGCCGGATCTGGATGGAGGTCGCACGGCGCACCTTCGCCACCATCGCGGGTTCCGGGGAGAGACCATCCTCGTCCAGGGTGCCGAGCAGCTCGACGCGATCGGCCCCGCCCTCCTCGGCACGCTGCGCATCGGCCGCGTGCAGCGCGATCACCTCAAGCAGACCCATACTCCCTAGTCTGCCGAGTCCTCCCACCTCCGGTCCACGCGGGGTACACCACGTACTCCCCGCCCAGCCGACCCACAGAACCACACGCTCCCGCCCAAAGCCGACGGCTCATGGCCGGGCCCGGGATCCACTCGATCGGAAGGTGGAGTGCTATACGTTTCGTGGACAGCGACGAAACGCGTAGCACTCCACATCTAGGATGTAGACGGGAACACCGGGACATGATGAGGGTGGGGCCTCCCGGAGGAGACCCCACCCTCATGGGTTTCGAGCAGGCGATCAGAAACCGCCCATGCCACCCATCTCGTCCATGCCCGGGGCACCGGCAGCGGCGGGAGCCTTCTCGGGCTTGTCCGCAATGACGGCCTCGGTGGTCAGGAACAGGGCCGCGATGGATGCGGCGTTCTGCAGCGCCGAGCGGGTGACCTTGGCCGGATCGATGATCCCGGCGGCCACCATGTCGACGTACTCGCCGGTCGCGGCGTTGAGGCCATGGCCCTTCGGCAGACCGGCGACCTTCTCCGCGATGACGCCGCCCTCGAGGCCGGCGTTCGCGGCGATCTGGCGCAGCGGGGCCTGCGCGGCGGCGAACACGATGTTCGCGCCGACCAGCTCGTCGTCGTCCAGGCCCTCCACCTTGGCGGCCTTGGAGGCGTGCAGCAGCGCGACACCACCGCCGGGCACGATGCCCTCCTCGACAGCTGCCTTCGCGTTGCGGACGGCGTCCTCGATGCGGTGCTTGCGTTCCTTCAGCTCCACCTCGGTGGCGGCACCAACCTTGATGACGGCCACGCCACCGGCCAGCTTCGCGAGGCGCTCCTGCAGCTTCTCACGGTCGTAGTCGGAGTCGGAGTTCTCGATCTCACGGCGGATCTGGGCGACGCGGCCCTCGATCTGGGCCTGCGCGCCACCGCCGTCGACGATGGTGCACTCGTCCTTGGTGACGATGACCTGGCGGGCCCGGCCCAGCAGGTCAAGGGTGACGGTCTCGAGCGACAGGCCGACCTCCTCGGAGATCACCTGGCCGCCGGTCAGGATGGCGATGTCACCCAGCATGGCCTTGCGGCGGTCACCGAAGCCCGGGGCCTTGACGGCGATGGACTTGAAGGTGCCGCGCAGCTTGTTGACGATCAGACCGGCCAGGGCCTCGCCCTCCACGTCCTCGGCCACCACCAGCAGCGACTTGCCGGACTGCATGACCTTCTCCAGCACGGGCAGGAGGTCCTTCAGCGAGGAGATCTTGGAGTTGACGATCAGGACGTAGGGATCGTCGAGGGTGGCCTCCATTCGTTCCGCGTCGGTGACGAAGTACGGCGAAATGTAGCCCTTGTCGAAGCGCATGCCCTCGGTCAGTTCGAGTTCCAGCCCGAAGGTGTTGGACTCCTCGACGGTGATCACGCCTTCCTTGCCGACCTTGTCCATGGCTTCGGCAATGATCTCGCCCACGGTGGGATCGGCGGCGGAGATCGAAGCGGTGGCAGCGATCTGCTCCTTGGTCTCGACGTCGATGGCCAGCCCGGACAGCTCCTCGGCGACAGCGGCAACGGCGGCCTCAATGCCTTTCTTCAGGGCCATCGGGTTGGCGCCGGCGGTGACGTTGCGCAAGCCCTCGCGGACCATCGCCTGGGCCACGACGGTGGCGGTGGTGGTGCCGTCACCCGCTACGTCGTCGGTCTTCTTGGCGACCTCCTTGACCAGCTCGGCGCCGATCTTCTCGTAGGGATCGTCCAGCTCGATCTCCTTGGCGATGGACACGCCGTCATTGGTGATGGTGGGGGCGCCCCACTTCTTCTCGAGCACGA
>CALLVV010000069.1 GCA_938012815.1 uncultured Propionibacteriaceae bacterium | reverse complement strand
ATCAGACCAGGCTTCATTCCTCGCTCGGGTACCGCACCCCGAACGAAGTCCATCAAGACATTGGGGAAACCAGGGTGGCAGCCTCAACCATGATCCAAGTTTTTCACTGCCGTTCACAAAACCTATAGCAGTCCACACTGTTGCTACGACCCCATGGTACCGTCCAGTAAGTAACTGAGATTTTCTTGACACACGCCTTTGCTGAAGGTAAGATGAATTTATGACATACGAGGCTGCATCTGACCCTGGTTCCGAAAATCAAAACAGAAACTGGTGGCAACGTTTCGGAGACTGGATCTCCGAGCATGGCGATAAACATGGATTTATTCTTGGCGGTCCTATAATCGCGGGACTAATTGCTGGATTTGTTTTACGAGAATGCCTAGGGGGTCAATACGATAAAGTTTCGTTTTTTGCTGGGCTTTTTTCATGTGCTGTTACTGTTCTTGGTCTTGGCGTCAGCAATTTTCTTCAACCTGATAAAAGTAAACACTATAGCGTTGCTGCGCAGGTGGCATGTGCAATTATCGCAGCTTTTTTTCTTGGGGTGAATATTGTGATGCTTTTTTGGCCTAGCCCGCCGCAGACTTGCTGATAGTTCTACGACAGGTTTCGGAGTACTCGTTCTCCCTTAGTCCATCCCCCTCCCGTCTCTTCCCATGCTCCGCTTCACTGTCTCCCGACAGTGCCATCGCACACTGGAGGGCAAGGACGGGGAGACTAATGGCAACACCAGCAGACCGCGTCGAGGAGAACAACACACCTCCAACCGCCAGCTGCCCAGCTTGGCGCATTGGCCACGATGCCGGCGCACCAGACACGCCAGACGACCATCTCCACGAAGCCACCCCAGCCCTCGTGTCTTGCATTGCCCTGGAGCGCACTACCGATGAGGTTGGCACCATTCACCATCCCCCACCGCCACCGAACTCGTCCTGGTGTGCTACCAGTACCCGTACGACAGCGACACCTGACTCTACAACGGCGACGGTTCCAGGGCCTAGGCATCACGCTGGGAAGCGCTCGGCGGCTGGTGAGGGTGGTGCATGAGGTCATGACGTTGGTGACGTGTGCTGGGACGCGGGCGGCAGGAGGCTGGTTGCGGCAGGCGGTATGTGGCCGATGAGGGATGAGGGAACTGCGGTTGGTTGAGCGGCGTCTCTGCTGGTGATGGGTGAGTCGCTTGCCGGTGGTTCTCTGCCTGCTGCGTGCTGCTGCTCATGCGGTGCCGGGCCTGGGATGCAGGGCGACGCTGGTGGTATGGAGGTGGCGGCGGATGGTCTTGGCATGCACGCCGATCTGGTGGCCGATGGCGGCGCAGGACTGCCCAGCGAGGTAGCGCTGCTCGGCCTGACGCTTTTGCTCATCACTCAGGCCGCGCGGCCGACGGGGAATGCCACGAGCGGCGCGGAGGTCGCTGACTTGCTGCTTGCTGATGCCATAGTGCTGGCAGATCTCGCGTACCGGCACACCCTGCTGGTAGAGGGCGACCACGTCGTCCTTCTGCGCTGGCGTGAGGTGGGTGTGATGCTGGCGGAGGCGCCGAGGCGGGGGAGAGCGGCTATGGTGGTCGTGGTGGCGGTGGCTGTAGTGACTCCGTCGTCGGGCGGCAACGTCCTGGCGAACTCCAGCAGCTTCTGCCAGCTCTTGGTGACGGAGGTAAGGAACTCTACCACAAGTGACTTACACGAAACATCACCCAAGCGAATGTGGGTGCCGCCCTCCGGGAGTTCCTCCTGGAGGGTTTTTTGGTTGCCGGGGAGCTGGGTGGTGGCGGTGTTGCGCGGCCTGCGTCGTCTCATTTCGGGTTCTCGGTGTCAGGGTGGTCATCGATCACGGGTCGTGGAGGCCATGTGGTTGCTTCTGGCCGCATATTGGTGCATCTGGGATGCCTGATCGTTCCGGTAGCCCTCGCGGACGACCAGAACGGTGCGCGGACTGTCGGGGGCATCAGCGCCATCGACCGGGAAGTCATCGCGCGCCGAGCGGTAGTGGCGGGCGATCAGGAGGGTGCTCAGGTTGCGCGTGAAATTGGCTAGCTAGGCGGCAGGGCCAGTAATGGGCAGAAGTCTTTGGGTTCCATCCTCAGGAAAACGATCAAAATAGCCCTGACATACGGACGCCCATGCCTGCCGAACCCGGTCTGCGCCTGGGCGGACAAGATCTATGGCTTGGTAGACTCGATCGAAGCCACGACCGAGCTGGGTATCGCAACCTTCTTCACCCAGAACGGCATCCCGGTAGACGTGGCCATCGAAATCACGTGGTGGTTCGTGACGTTCGCCTGAACGAGAGGAGCCAGAACATGAGTTCAAAGAATCAGCCCGTCACCTTCTGGGGTGCGGTCATCATGTTCTGTCTCCTTGTCGCTATCAGCGCCGTTGCCGCCGTGCCGATGGCGGTGGGCGTGGTGGGCGTCGCCCTCGTTCCGGGCGTCGGTGAGCTGCGGAGCCACGATCCGTGGCTCTGGCTCAACCTCCTGTGGATGTTTCCTGCTTTCTGGATCATCACCACGGTCATCAATGCGTTCCTGACGGCTCTTCTCGTCATCGGGATTTTCCGGAGAATCGACGACGTCTTCGAAGACCTCCTCATATGGCTCTCGGTCGCGTGGCTGTTCACAACGTTCTTCCAGAGTCTCCTCGCGGCGCTGATGGCCAGCCTGGTCGCTCTCGTCCTCATGAAATTCCTGCTCGACTGGTTGGAGAAACATCCTCCGAGAGAGAACGAAACAATGACACGAGAAGTCGCCGAGGAAAATGGTTTGTGACCGTTCGAACCTCCCGGTGGACACCTGCCAGCACGGCGTGGACGCTCCGCCGCGTGCGTGGACGGTGATCAGGCAAGTTGGGGGTCATGTCGTGGGAAGGTTTCGGGCCCCGTACCTGTGTCGCCCATAGACGGTTCCCTGAACGATCTCCGTCGAGGAATTGACGTGTCCTGGTGGGATGGCTGCCGGTGTCGAATCCCCGAGGAATGATCCAAGCGACCTGGTGGGCCGTGGAACCGAACAGGGGATGAGCTAGGTCCTCAAGCGCCACCGCCAGGGTGCGGGTGTTTGGGTGGGGATGGGGTCAGGCGAAGTCGTTGACGGTGAGCTGGACTCCCTGCGGCAGCGTCGCGAATGCGACCGGGGTGAACAGTGTGCCCGAGCCGTCGGCGTCGAAGAACAACGTCTCCCCCTGCTGATACACCCGCGTGGTGGCGGAGACCGCATCGGTGGTGAACCAGTTGCCGCTCAGCCCGCCGAAGGTGGCGACGGGCAGGTTGATCTTGTCCTGTCCCGTGGTGAAATCCCTGATCGTGTCGACGTCACCGTTCAGTTGGCCGTCCAGGACGAACCTGTCATGTCCCGCGCCACCGGTGAGGGTGTCCTTTCCCTGACTGCCTGCCAGAGTGTCATCGCCGGCGGCGCCGTCAATGACGTTGTCCGCGGAGTTGCCGCGCATCGTGTTCGGCAGGTCGTTGCCCGTGGCTCGCAGCGGATTGCTGCCCAGCATCCGGAGATTCTCCACCCCCGACGGCAGGGTCGAGTCGACGGCGGCGTGGAGGGTGTCGTTGCCCCCGGCGTCGGTCACGGTGTCGTTGGGGGAGTCGATGACGAGGTTGGTGTCCTTGTCATCGCCCTGCTGCGTGGTGATCCGGGAGTGATGGGTGCCGATCGTCTGGTCGGTGTAGGTGACGCGTGCCGTGCCGACTCCGTCACGGGTGCCCTCGTGCTGGATCAAGGGCTTGTCGACTGGGTAGCCGGTGCCCGCCAACTGGTTCCCGGACAGGTTCAGGCCTGTGTTGTTGCCGATGAGACGCTCGTTGCCCTCCGAAGCCCTGGCGACGTCATTGTTCTTCACCGACAAGCCCTTGGAGACATCGGCGGCCACGTAGAACGGGGATCCGGTGGGCAGCATCACGTTGCCGGTGATCGTGGTCCCCGTGAGGTCCCTTCGTCCCCCGACATAGTTCACCTCGATGGAGGTTTTCGGGTACTTTGGATTAGTCCCCATGTACGAGTACGGGTTCCCGTTCACTTCGCCGGAGGACGAGGACTGCTTGTCCCAGATCGACTCCACTGCGACGACCGCCCTATTGGCCTGTCCTGAGAGGACGTTTCCGGCGAAGGTGTTGTTGTCCGAGTGAGGGCCGACGTACAGCATCCAGTGGGGCTGTTTGGTGCTTCTGTCGATCTTGTCGGGGTTTTGGGGGTCGGGGACTTTCACCGCCGTGTCCTCGAAGGCTTCGATGGTGTTGTCCTGGAAGGTGTTGTCGTGGCTGCCCTGGTAGGCCTGGAGCAGCCCCTGCCCCATGGAGATGCCGGTGACGATCGTGTTGCTCCGGATCGTGTTGTTGTGTGACCCGTATGCCAGGTGAACGGACGATGAGACGCTGTAGTTGAAGTGGTTGTCCTCCACCGTGTTCCTGTAGGAGCTGTCCTGCATGGACAGGTTGCGGGTGTTCATGGTGGAGAAGTTGTTGCTCACGACGCTGCAACCGACCCCGGAGAACTCGATGCCGTAGTACCCGCCCGTGATGCGGTTCCCGGAGACGGTGACCCGGGTGGCCTTGTGGGTGAGTTTCGGCACCTCACCGGTTGTCACGAATCGGTCGTAGACCGGCCTGGAGTCCGCCGAGAGGCCGGAGTAGACGCCGATCGCAACCACCCCATCGGTGCGTTGGAATTTGGGCGGTACTGTGATCTGGTTGTTCTCGATGCGGATGTTGTCAACATCACCTTCACGTCCCAGCACTGCGATGCCGCGATACCTGGAATTGGCGATGGTCAGACCACTGATGGTCACATCGCTGATGTTCCCCTTGCTATTTGCGAAGGCCAGCACCCCGCGGGTATGGGGGTCGGAACCCGTCATGTTGATCGTGGTATTGGTCAGGGTTGTTCCGTTGGAGCCGGGTGCGATTCGGAAAACATTCTTCGGATCACTGCTGGTCCCGCCCTTGATCGCGGCTGTGATGGTGGCGCCCGCGCCGTCGAAGTACTTCATTCCCTTCGGGAGCAGAAGCTCGGAAGAGACCGTGTAGCTCTGCGACGGGCTCAACCGGACCCCGACGCCACGTTGTTTGGCGAGATCCAGAGCTGCCGTGAGGGTGGACGTCGCATCGGCGGGAATATCCTGCGCCAGCAGAGGAACGAACCTTTCTTTTCTACCGTCCTTGGTCTCTTCGAACGTGGTGGCGTAGGTCGTCCCGTTGATGGTGACCTCGCCGTCCCCGGTACCCTTCGCGTAGGCGAGTGAGGTGATGCCATCGGTCAGGATGAAACCCGCCGAGTCCTTCGGGAGTTGCTTCCGCGCCTCGGCCAGGGAGTGGAACTCCGGCAGGCCAGAACCCGGACGGGTGGCTGTCGATGTGGGTGCGGACGGGATGTTTCCGGCCGAGGCTGAGTGGGGTGAGGTCGGAACAGGCCCGGGACAAGGGGAATCCTCCGTCGGCTGTGTTGCCGCGGGGAGCGGGAGGGAATCGGAGGGACTCAGCGCTTCCCGTACCGAGGGCGAAGCGCAGCCCGTGAGCGCGACGAGGGAACAGACCAGCGTGGTCAGCAGCGGTCGCGATGGTGAGTTCATGTGATGCTCCACACTGCGAAAGCGTTGACTGGGATGCTGAGCACAAGAGTAATCACAGGCGGGGTGCCGGGGAAGGGAAGTCGAGGAGTTGTCTCGAAATCATGGCGAACAGTCACGCCAATGCGCCCCGTCCCGGGCCGCCTGTTTCGCCGCGGCCAGTTCACGTAGACACTCGACGGCTCCGGTGCGCCGCAAGGTTCTCCTCGTCGGATACCCGCCAGGGCGGCGACCATGTCCTCACGATCGCCATAGAGGACCTCAAACACGGGGTTCATCCTCGGCGCTGGGGGCTGCGACGAGGGAATCACCTGTGTCGAAACCGCTGCGGGTGTGGAGTCCAGCGGCCGAGGCCATGTGTCAGCAGCCGGAAACGGAGGTCGTGTGGGCTGCATGTGGTGGCTGGCCGGAACCTGACGGGACAACCTCCACCTGTGGAGCCTCTCGTGGGGACTGTCCTAGAAATGGTGTAAGTGGTGGGTGCTGGAGGCGACGGCATGGTTTCGAGTTCACGGCGGAGTTGCAGGGCGGTGGGCTGCTTCAGGAGGCGAGTCGTCGATATGCGGTTCTGGCTTTCATCGCGTGAATGATCTCTGTTTCAGCGTCGTCCTACAGCAACACGACGATTCCCGGGAGGCGACCTGCCGTGTCCGGCCTGATTCTCAATTCACGCTGCGGGTTCTCGTCGTCCAGTGGTCCGCCTGCCAGTGCTGACCGCGCGGCAGTGATCGCGTCCTCGTCGCTGATCCCGTGAGGCTTATTCACAGCCATCCTCAAGTGCGCTCTGACTAGGGATTTCGCTGGTCGACGCGTCGCCTGTGAATAAGCCTCCGTGTTTACGCGCGGACGGGGCGACGATCACGCGCGAGCCCACTCGCGCACGGCAGCCCGGATCGCAGCGGAGCGGTCCAGGCCTTCACGCTCGGCGCGTGCCATCAGCTCGGCCAGTTCCTCGTCGGAGTACTCGGGTCGGTGCTACCCGGGAGGCGCTTCCCGCCCGGGGTGGACACCCTCCAGCGTTTCTGCAACTCCTCAACGTTATAGCCCGCTTCGGCCTCATCCGCCCACGCCTGAACCTGGGCGTCCGAGACCTCGCGTCCCTGAATCATCCGCTTACCCACGACAACAGTGTCTTATGTAATACAAAATGGGTCGAACTTGGATCGTGCTGGAGGCCGGGGATCGGTCGTGCCGTGGACCGCCGCAACTGACCGCCTGTCTGGACCTTGGCGTCAAGTGGTGGAAGCGGCATGACTGTCACCGTTTTCGTGGGAAGTGACAAGAGTCGGATTTAATCGAACGCGCGGAGCATAACTCTGTGTCATGCCGGTGCCGGAGTGCGGCCAGGAGCGCGAGAAGCGGGCCGTGATGGGGAACGCCGGGCGGCTCCCGGGGTGGTTCGCCTCGTCGAACCCGTCGCTGATTTCCCGGCCTTGACGTAGTACAGGTATTACCTAATGTGTTCGATTATTTCGAGTTTTCGTCGTTTCTATGAGGTGCACGGGGGTGTGGGCGTCGCGTCGGAGGTGATTGCTCCGTGAGTAGTTCGAGTGGGGTCGCCCCGATCCTCCCGGCGTAGCGCTCCACGGTGGCCAGAGTGAGGTTGCGTTCCCCGCGTTCCACCGCGCCGACGTAGGTGCGGTGCATTCCGAGGAGCTCAGGGAAGGTCTCCTGGGACATGCCCTTCGCCTCTCGGTGGGCGCGGAGGTTTCTGCCGACCACTCGCTGCAGGTCTCCGATCGCCACATGTTCCAGCTTCTGAGTCCGCTACTTATAAGTAGCGTTACTGTGATCGGAGGTGGGTCATGTCAGCGGTTCACGCGGGGCCTGCAGGGGGCGGAACAGGATGGTCTGCTCCCACTCCAGGTCGTCGTGCCAGTCGTCGCGGATGGCGGGGTTGACACCGGCCTGGACCACCAGGTGGAGGGGGAGGTCGTGTGGGGTGTGCGGGGTGTGGAGTTCGCGGCGGGGCCGGCCATCGACGAGCCAGCGGACAAGGTCCGGGGTGATGTCCACCTGGTAGCGGTGCCATCCGGTGACGTCAAGGTCGATCTCCTCGGGTGCGTGAGCGGGCTTGTCTGTTTCGGGATCGGACCAGTGAAGATTCGTCATCGTCCGACCAGTGCCAACGCGGCCCTCAAGGAGGTTGATCTCTCCACGGGGCCAGTCCCGGTCGTCCTGGGGCCACAGCATGGCCACCAGCTCCACCCGGTCCGAGGGTGGTGCTTGGAGTTCGATCTCCCACGTTCCGAGGCCGGGGGCGTTGTGGATCCCGGCCCACGCCGGACACAGCAAGGAGTTGTGCAGCGCCTGGTCGTGACCGGCCCCGGCCTCGCGGTAGAGCTGGTAGGCGGCGCGGTCGAGGC
>CALLVV010000068.1 GCA_938012815.1 uncultured Propionibacteriaceae bacterium | reverse complement strand
CCGCGGCGACCTCCCTGGCCGCCATCGTGCTCACCGCCGCCGTCGGCTCCGTCTCCTACGGCCTGCGCGGGCAGGTCCACCCGCTCGCCGCCGCCGTTCTGGTGGCGGGCTCGCTGGTGGGGGCGCAGATCGGCACCCGGCTCCTGCGGCGGCTGCCGGCCGCGGCGCTGCCGTGGATCTTCGTCGCCTTCGTCGGCTTCGTCGTCGTCTCCCAGCAGCTGCACGCGCCCGTGCGGGAGGCCGCCCTCGTCCTCGACGCGCCCCGCGGCGCCGCGCTGGCCGGGGTCGGCCTGCTGGCCGGGATCCTGTCGGGGCTGGTGGGAGTGGGCGGCGGGGCCGTCATCGTGCCCGGCCTCGAGCTCGTCGTGGGCGTGGGGGACCTGATGGCGCGCGGCACCTCCCTGCTGGTCATGATCCCCACCAGCAGTCCCTCCGGGTCGACGGCCAGGGCCACCTTCTGGTGGCGTTCCGCGAGGGAGTCGAAGACCTGTTTCGGCTCGGTGTCCGGCGAGACGGTGATGATGTCGCTGGTCATCACGTCACGGGCCTGGGCGAAACGGTCGGCGGTCGCCGTGTCCTGGGGATGAACAAGCCCCACGACCCGGCCGGATTCAACCACGACGGCCACCCCGTGCGAGCGTTTGGCCATCAGGCTGACGGTCTCCCCGACGGTGGTGTCGAGGGAGACCGTCACGGCGGTGTCGAAAACGGGATGGGACTGCTTCACCTTTGCGATGGAACGTGCCACCACATCCACCGGAATGTCCTGCGGGAAGATCGCGAGCCCACCCCGACGGGCCATGGTCTCGGCCATGCGCCTGCCCGAGACCGCGGTCATGTTCGCGGCTACCAGGGGCAGCGGCGTAGCCAGCCCGTCGGTGGAGGTCAGGTCGACATCCAGCCGGGATGCGACGTTGGAGCGGTTCGGAACCATGAACACATCGGAATAGGTAAGGTCCGTCGTGGGCCTCTCATTCAGGAAACGCACACATGCAGCCTATGTCCTGTTGGCCGGCTCAGCCGCCCGAGCCCACCACGGGAGGGCTACGATGTTGCGAAGTCACACGTGGCCAAGGAGAGACTATGAGCGACGAGACACTCAGGGTGCTGCTGTATTCCAGTGACCGTACGGTGCGGGAGCAGGTGCGGCTCGCCCTCGGACGCAAGGTGGCCTCCGATCTGCCTCCCATCGAGGTGGAGGAGGTGGCCACCGGGCAGGCCATGCTGAAGCTGCTGGATGCCGATCCCGGTTTCGACCTTCTGATCCTGGACGGCGAGGCCCAGCCGGAAGGGGGGATCGGCTTGGCCCATCAGGTCAAGGAGGAGTACGCCCCCTGTCCGCCGGTGCTGCTGCTGGTGGCCCGCGTGGCCGACGCGTGGCTCGGCACGTGGTCGCGGGCCGAGGCGATCTCCGCCTATCCCGTGGATCCGATCCGGCTGCCCGCCCAGGTGGCCGAGCTGCTGCGGGAGAAGGTGGCATGACCCACACCTGGCCGGACATCCTGACGGGGCTGGTGCGCCGCGAGGGCCTGGAGACCGGGGCCGCGCGGTGGGCACTCAACGAGATTCTCTCGGGCCGCGCCAGCGAGGTGCAGCTCGCGGCCCTGCTGGTGGCCCTGCGGGCGAAGGGGGAGACGGAGGACGAGATCGAGGGCCTCAGCTCCGCGATGCTCGACAACGCGATCCAGGTCGCCCTCGACAGGGAGGCCGTGGACGTGGTGGGCACGGGGGGGGACCGGGCCAACACCGTCAACGTCTCCACCATGGCGGCCTTGGTGGCGGCCGCGGCTGGCGCGAAGGTGGTGAAGCACGGTTCGCGGGCGGCTTCCTCACAGGCCGGCACCGCCGACACCTTGGAGGAGCTCGGCATCAACATCGAGCTGGAACCGGAACGGCAAGCGGAGGTCCTGGGGGAGGTGGGCATCACCTTCCTGTTCGCGCAGTTCTACCATCCCGCGATGAAACACGTCGCAGGGGTGCGGAAACAGCTGGCGATCCAGACCACGTTCAACTTCCTCGGTCCCCTGTCGAATCCCGCCCGCCCCCAGGCGATGGCGCTCGGCGTGGCCAACGACGACATCGCGCCCGTCGTGGCTCGAGTGCTGGCGAGGCGCGGGGTGCGGGGCCTGGTTTTCCGTGGCTTCGACGGACTCGATGAGCTGACCACCACCTCCGCCTCAGACGTGTGGTTGCTGGCCGACGGGCGGGTGCACCGCACCACCCTGGATCCGGCAGATCTCGGGCTGCCGCCCGCCGCTCCCTCGGACCTGAGGGGCGGGGACGCGCGGCACAACGCCCAGGTGGTGCGGGACCTGGTGGCGGGCAGGACCGGTCCGGTCCGGGACATCGTGGTCCTGAACGCGGCGGCCGCCCTGCTGGCCTACCGCGGGGTGAGTTCCGTGGTGCCGCTCGCTGAGCAGCTGGCGGCGACCCTCGCCGACGCCAACCGGGTCCTGGACGACGGCAGCGCCCAGCGGAAACTCAATGCCTGGATCGAGGCCACCGGGACCTGAGGGATCAACCACCACCCGTCAGCGCAGCCGCCGCTACGGGGCCCAGCCACAGTGCCGGGCCGTAGGGAAATGGCTCTGAGGTCCGCCCCCGCAGCATGTGGAGGATTGCCCAGACCGCCCCGATGAGGGTTCCCGCCAGCAATGCTGTTGTCCATCCTTGGAGCCCCATCGACCCAGACACCACACCCACCAGTAAACCGAGCCTGACATCACCGAAACCGAAACTGCTGGAGAACCGCCACACCAACCAGAAAAAGCCCGAGGCCGCACACGCCCCCGCCAGGGCCGGTACGAGTACACCCGGGGAGTGGAGGGCGACCACCGCCAGGCCTGCCGCCACCTGGGCGGCGGCGATCCAGTGCAGGCGTTTCGGTAGCCACGTGGTCCTGAAATCCACCCACACCAGCGCCCCTCCCGCGCCGAGGTAGCCGAACCACAACGGCAGCTGCACGGTGGGCACCCGCCAGAGGGCGCAGGCGCACCCCAGAACCACCAGCCCCAGCACGATGGCGTCCCGTGGCCTCGCCAGGGAGGGGTAGTCGGGCGGAGGATCGTCCGGGTCGAGTGCAACACGAGACAGCCGCGGCACCACCAGAATCAGGTGGGCCGCGGCTGCCGACGCGCTGGCCAACGCCAGTGCGAACAGGATCAGGGTCAGCGCTGGGCCTTTGTGAACCCGGCCGCCTCGGCGGCTTCTTCGGAGTTGAACCAGACCTCGGCGATCGTCAGTTCGTAACCCCGGGTGCCGGGAACGTGGTACTTCTTCGAGCGTTCGTTGCCCTTGAAGATGTAACCCTCGGGCGGGTTGGGGCCAACGTAGGAACCTTCACCGAAACTTTCCTTCGGGGCGTCCGGGGTGGGGGTGGTGGCCTGGGGAGTGGGGGTGACGGGCTCGTTGAATTTCGCGGCGGTGGCGAAGGTGTCGTTGTTGTTGATGTAGGCGCGTGACGGTTCGTGAGCGGTCCAGCCGTCGTCCTTGGGAGTCAGGAAATGCCTCACGGCAGCAACAGCGCCCGCTACGAGGGAACTGATGAACACGAATTTCGCGAACTTCTTGAACTTGCCGCCCTTGCGTTTCTGTTTCTTCACGGGCGCGGGTTTGTGACCAGCGGCCTTGTGCAGGGCCTGCTGCAGGTTGGGCAGCAACTCGGATGTGACCTTCTCGTGGGCCGCGTCAACGGCGGGGGGAACCCGGTCGAGGGCGCCCCTGATGTGCGGCTCCCAGGTGTCGAGGCGTTTCGAGGCGAAATCCGCCGTGCGTTTTCCCGCTTTGCGTGCCAGGGGAGCGGCCTTGCGCTGGGCGTCCGCGAGAATCGCGGCGGCCCTCTCTACGGCGTCGTCCCAGATGTTGCGGCCAGCTTCCGTGGCGGCGGCGGCAGATTCCGCGGCGGCCTTGGTCAGTCGTGACTTCTTCACTGCTTCCTCCAATGGTTGGCTCGTGATCGAGCATCCCCAACGCTACCGGGTCCGAGGAGCAGGGAATAGGGAAACCCGCGACATCGTTTCAATCCGGTGACGCGACACATCGGGAAACTCTCTGACGCGGCTCTGCCGCCGACTGTAGGTTGGGTCCCATGAGCACTGCTACTCTCCACACCACCAAGGGCGACATCGTCATCGAACTCTTTGACGACGAGGCCCCGGACACGGTGGCGAACTTCGTCGGCCTCGCGGGAGGCACCAAGGAATACCGCGACCCCACCACGGGCGAGACCAGAACCGGGAAGTTCTACGACGGACTTGGTTTCCACCGCGTCATCGGCGGGTTCATGATCCAGGGCGGTTGTCCGCTGGGTACCGGAACCGGCGGGCCCGGGTACCGTTTCGCCGACGAGTTCCACCCGGAGCTCTCCTTCAACCGCCCCTACCTGCTGGCCATGGCCAACGCCGGGCCCGGGACCAACGGTTCCCAGTTCTTCATCACGGTGGCTCCCACCCCGCACCTGAACCGTCGTCACACCATCTTCGGTGAGGTCAAGGATCCCGCCAGCCAGGCCGTGGTGGACGCCATCGCCGCCACGGAAACCGATCACCGGGACCGCCCCACCACCCCTGTGGTGATCAACTCGGTGACCCTTTCCTGATCCAGCGCGCAGTGCGCGGGCCAGGCCCAGTCGCCGACGGTGTCAAGGAACCTGACCCCGGGTGACTCCAGCCAGTCCGCGATGCGTTCGGCCTCCTCGAAGCTCCCGGCGGGCAGCCCGCCGGGAGCTTCGCGTACCGTCTCGGACAATTCCCGGGTGGCCTCGGCGATTTTCGGGACCTGCGCGGTGCGGGCCCGGGCGGCACCGGCGAGTTTCCCGAAACGGATCACGTGAATGGCCCATTCGTCGTGTTCCGGGGCGGCCACCACCAGTTCA
The DNA here is from genome assembly GCA_938012815.1 of uncultured Propionibacteriaceae bacterium. Taxonomy (GTDB): domain Bacteria; phylum Actinomycetota; class Actinomycetes; order Propionibacteriales; family Propionibacteriaceae; genus Arachnia. Next base: position 45,911 of record CALLVV010000068.1, on the reverse strand, counting down.
GGACAACCCGCCAGGGAACGCACCCTGTGGAAGCGTCTGGAGGTCTGGTGGGCGGCGAGGAAGCGATCGGTGAGCTCTCCCGCGTCCTCGAAACGTTCCTGCACCACCAGCTCGGCCAGCCGGGGGGAGGCCGAGGCCAGCAGCTCCCTGATGTCTCCCCGCCAGACGTTGCGCAGGCGCTCCACCCGCGTTTCGTATCCCTCCGGTTCCGGAACCACCCACGATTCGCTCAATGAACGGTGGTGTCCGCGTTCCAGCACCCCGAAGGCGTCGCGGAACACCCGTACCGCCTCCCGGGCGGCCGCCAGACCGGGAAACGGACCCCAGAACAGGTCTCCCGGGGACGGGGTCCTCGTGGCCACCAGCCGGGGAAGGGAACCGTCGGTCAGTTTCAGCCACCACAGACGATGCTGGTTCCTGGAACGCCGGTTGTACCGCGGGGAGCGGGCGGCGATCATCCGGAGCTCCCGCACTTGCGCCTCCAGGTCCGTGGCGCACTCGATCCCCCTGACCCCGGTGGCCATCCGGATCATCTCGTGGATCCGGGTGCGCTGCTCCGCCGCGGAGAAGTACGAGGCAACCCTTTTCCGCAGGTTGCGTGACTTGCCGACGTAGAGCACCTCCGTGTGGGGAGCCCCGTTCGCGTCCTGGCTCTCGTGTTCGAACCAGTAGATTCCCGGGGCCGGTGGTAGCCGCTTGGCCCAGACCCGTTTGGCGCGGCGCTCCGGGGGGACACGCCACAGCAGCTCCCGCAGGTCCTCAACGGTGTCGATGCCGAGCCGACCGGTTCTTTCCAGGAGGGCGTGCAGCACCTCGGCGGTTGCGTGTGCGTCGCTCAGGGCCCGGTGGTCGGGCCGGGTGGTGACGCGGAAATGGGTGGCGAGCGTCCCCAGCTTGCAGTTGGGCACCTCCCCCTTGGGCAGCATCCGCCGGGCCAGGGCCACCGTGTCCACCACGACGGGGTTGGGCCACCGGATGCCGTGCTGCCCGCAGGCACGTTTGAGGAAACCGACGTCGAAGGGGGCGTTGTGGGCCACCAGCACGCACTCGTCGGCAAACCGTATGAACTCCGGGACCGCTTCCGCGGGGGAGGGAGCCGTGGCCACCATGGCATCCGTGATCCCCGTGAGTACCTGGATCATCGCCGGAATGGGAACCGAGGGGCGCACCAGGGTCTGGAACTCGCCGAGCAGTTCGCCGCCACGCACTTTGACCGCTCCGATCTCGGTGATCTCCGAGTCGGTGCCCGCTCCCGTGGTCTCCAGGTCCACGACACAGAGGGTGGTCATGCGCAGGTGACGTCCCAGGTCCTCGAAACTCGGTTGGGACGATTTGGGGGCGTGGATGGAGAACATGGCCGGCAACCTACCCGGCGGCGGTGACAAAAAGCGGTTTCCTCCGGCATTGATCATGTGCCCCGGAGGCCGATACAGTTTGGGAATGTCCTGAAGGTAGTTTAGGATTTTCTCAGCTTCGTCCCCGAGCGTCTGGAGTTCCGAGTGAAGTTGTTCCGCAGAGGATTGGTTGGTCTTCTCGTCGCAGCCAGTGTCGTCTTCATGCCCACGGCATCAGCCGATCCCGACGCCGTCGCCGCCGCGAAGGAGAAACTGGATCGCATTCACGAGGAATCCGCGAACCTGGACGCCCAGCTCATAGAGACGATCACCCGAGCCGAGGAGTCGGAGAGCAAGCTCGAGACCCTCAAACAGGACCTGTCCACCCAGGAATCGAGGGTTTCCCAGCTGGGCACCAACCTCGGTGACCTGGCGATGATGCAGCTCAACGGTGGTGGCTTGGGCGGCGGTGTTGACATCACCGGCCAGCTGCTCGGCAGCACCGACGACACCACCTTCCTTTCCGGGTTGGCCACCATCCAGAACGAGACCGACCGGAGCGTGACTGACCTGCAGACCCTCCAGGTGGAGCAGGGTCGGCTGGACACGCTCCGTGGTCAGCAGGAAACCATCACCGAGTCGCTGAAGGCGGACCGGGAGGCCAAGGAGAAGCTCGCCAAGGAGTACGAAACCAAGGAAGCGGAGGCCAAGCAAGTCTACGAACGGCTGAGCGCCGAGGAACAGGAACGCCTCAAGAAACTGGAGGAGGAGGCGGAGCGCGAGCGGGCGGCCCGCGAGAATCCCAGTCCCAGTCCCAGCCCCAGTCCCACTCCCTCCCCCGGTGGGGGCGAAAAGTCCGATCCTCCCTCCACCCCATCCCCCGGTGGTGGTGGTTCCGAGCGCGCCCAGCAGGCCGTCAACTACGCCTTGGCCCAGGTCGGCAAGGGGTACGTCATGGGAACCACCGGGCCCTCGACCTTCGACTGCTCCGGGCTGATGTACGCCGCCTACAAGCAGGTCGGCATCTCCCTGCCCCGCACTTCCCAGTCCCAGTTCTCGGCAGGCACATCCGTGTCCAAAGGGGACCTGCAGCCCGGTGACCTGATCTTCTACTACGGCGGCATCACGCACGTTGGTATGTACATCGGCAACGGCCAGATCGTGCACGCAGCCAACCCGCGCAGTGGCGTGGTCACCGCCGGCGTGAACTCGATGCCCTACCAGGGGGCGCGACGCGTATCCTGAGACCGCCCCATGTGGTACAAATTCTTCAAAATCTTCATTTTCCGCCCGCTGGTCCGGTTCGGGTTCCGCGCCCGGATCCACGGCGCCGAGAACGTGCCTGCGAGGGGCGGGGCGATCTTGGTGAGCAACCACATCGCGACGATGGATCCCGTGATCATCCCCGCGATGCTGCCCCGGAAGGTCACCTTTCCCGCGAAGGCGGAGTTGTTCGATGGGAGCAAGAATCTTGGCCGCGCCGTCGTGGCCTGGTTCCTGAGGGCCATCGGGATGGTCCCAATGGACCGTGGCGGCGGCCGGGCCTCGGCCGCGTCCCTGAAGGCCATCTTCGACGTACTCGATGCCGGCAAGGTGATCGGCATTTTCCCGGAGGGGACCCGTTCCCCGGACGGCAGGCTCTACAAGGGCAAGACGGGGATGGCGCGCATGGTGTTGGCCTCCGGCGCTCCGGTGCTTCCCGTCGGCTTGATAGGCACCCAGACCGTCAGGGGATTCCTCGGCATTCCTTGGGTGCGACGCCCCGTCGTCGTGGTTGGTGAACCGCTGGACTTCTCCGACCTCAAGGGACGTGAATCCGAGACCCGCACCCTGCGCTGGGTCACCGAGGAGGTGTTGGCCGCCATCCAAGGACTCACCGGTCAGGAATACGCCGACATCTACGCCACGCGGGTCAAATACGGTGATCTCAAGGAAAAGGGTTCCGACGAATTCTTGCGGCCCCGTCCTGGAGGCGGGCCCAGGCCTGCGGCGAGCGAAGGGTGATGCCCGGGACGCCCCCGACGTCGGCGCGCCTGGGCTGGGTCCAGGCCGCTTCCTCCTGGTTCCGCAAGGACTACGACGTACTGGGACGGGTTTTCGTCGTTACTGCCACGGTGCGATTTGTGCTGGCGGTTCACACGGTGATCGCCTCACTGTGGTTCGTCTACCCGACGGCCAGGAGCCAGTCTGGCTTGCTGGTTTCCATGGCCGTCATCCTGCTGTGGACGTTCTTCGTCACCTTCCTGCTGCGCCGTCCCACCGACCGGAACCTGTGGGTGCACCTGGCCGACGGCGCTGTGACGTGTTCCCTGATCTTCGCCACCCCCTTGGTGACGACCCAGCCCTACGGACAGACCTCCCTGGCCGGGTACTGGATGGTGGGGTGCTGCCTGTACGCGGCTGTGCTGCGGGGAACCGCGGCGGGAATCACCGCCACCCTGGCAACTGCGATGCCTCTGCTGATGATTCCGCCGCGGGTCACCATCCTGCGGATCGACCTGGTGCTCGCCATCCTGTTGATGAGCATCTGCGTGGGGGTGTTGATCACCCAGTTCAAGCACACCATCACGGAGCAGGAACGGGCCCGGATCCGTTCCGTGGCGTTGGGGGAGCGGGAACGCCTGGCGAGGATCGTGCACGACGGCGCTCTGCAGGTGCTGGCCCTTGTCGAACGGGAAGGACCTGAGCTGGGGCCGCGCGGGCTGCGGCTGGCGGAGCTGGCCCACGAATCCGAGACCCAGTTGCGCAACCTCATCCGCGACAAGGAGATCCTCAACGAGAACGCTACCCGGCAGGTGGACCTGGCGGCTGCCCTCGACCGGTTCCAGAGCACCAAGGTTGTTGTCTCGACCATGGCCGGGCAGGTCCTGGTTCCCAGGCTCATCGCCGAGGAGGTGGAGGCCGCCCTGGTGGAGGCGTTGAAGAACGTGGAGAAACATGCGGGGCCCGGAGCGAAGGCCTGGGTGCTGTTGGACCAGGAGGATTCGGAGGTGATCCTCTGGGTGCGCGACAATGGTGTCGGAATGGATCTCTCCGAGGCTGCCTCCGCCGGGAAGCGGGGACGCCTCGGGATCAAGGATTCGATCGTGGGCAGGATGACGGCGCTCGGAGGAACCGCCGTGGTCAAGTCCACTCTGGGAGAGGGCACCGAATGGGAATTGCGATTCCCGGTGAAGGTGGGAGAGGTGTGAACGAGATCACTCGGAACCGCGTGATGCTGGTGGACGATCACCCCATGTGGATCGAGGCGCTGGGTGAGGACCTCACCGAGGAGGGCTTCGAGATCGTGGCCGTCGCCAAGAACGGAACGGAGTGCCTGCAGCGGGCGCGCGCCACCCGTCCCGACGTGGTGGTGATGGATTTGCAGATTCCCGCCCCGGACGGGGCGACCTGCACCGAACTGCTGGTGCAGGAGTTCCCGGACATTCAGGTGCTGGTGATGTCGGCCAGCGGCGAACGGGAGGACGTGCTGCGGGCCATGAAGTCCGGGGCCCGGGGGTACTTGGTGAAATCAGCCTCCAAGGCCGAGCTGATCGAGGGGGTGCGGCGCACCGCCGCGGGGGATGCGGTGTTCACCCCCGGTCTGGCCGGGTTGGTGCTGGGTGAGTTCCGGCGGATGGTCAACGTCGCCCACAGCCACGACGACGACGGCCCGGTGCTGACCACCCGCGAGGTGGAGGTGCTGCGGCAGGTGGCGAAGGGCCTGGCCTACCGGGAGATCGCGGAGGAGTTGTTCGTCTCCCACCGCACCGTCCAGAACCACGTGCAGAACGTGCTGCGCAAGCTCCAGCTCCACAACCGCGTGGAGCTGACCCTCTACGCCATCGACCAAGGACTCCACGACCCGAACGAGTGAAGTGGAGTAGTCTTCCCGCCATGTCGTCGATCATGTCCCGGGCCGAGTTGAGATCCCTGCCGATGCTCCAGCAGCCCAGCTATCCGGACGAGGCCGCGCTGGACAGCGTGATCGACGCCGTGGAGAAACTGCCACCGCTGGTGTTCGCCGGGGAGTGCGACGGCCTGCGAGCCAAGCTCGCGGAGGTCGCGGAGGGGCGGGCATTCCTGCTGCAGGGCGGGGACTGCGCCGAGTCCTTCGACGCGGTCACGGCGCAGCACATCAAGGACAAGCTGCTGGTACAGCTGTCCATGGCCGTCGTGATGACCTACGCCGCCCAGGTTCCGGTGGTGAAGGTCGGGCGGATCGCCGGGCAGTACGCCAAACCCCGCAGCAAGCCGACGGAAACCCGGGGGGAAACCACCCTGCCCAGCTACCGGGGTGATGCCATCAACGGGTTCGACTTCACCGAACAGGCCCGGGCCCACGATCCGGAACGCCTGATCCGTCTCTACAACGCCTCCGCGGCCACCCTCAACCTGGTGCGCGCCTTCGTGACGGGTGGTTTCGCTGATCTGCGCGGGGTGCACACCTGGAACCGTGATTTCGTCGGCAACCCCGAGGTGGAAGCGGCATACGAGGAACTGGCGGCGGAGATCGACCGGGCGCTGACCTTCATGGTTGCCTGCGGGGTGGATGACCGGGCGCTGTCCACCATCGACTTCTACGCCTCGCACGAGGCGCTGCTGCTGGAGTATGAACGGGCCATGACCCGGGTCGACTCACGTTCGCAGCAGATCTACGGTTGTTCGGGTCACATGCTGTGGATCGGGGAACGCACCCGCCAGCTCGACGGGGCCCACGTGGAGCTGCTGCGGCGGGTCCGGAACCCGCTGGGGATCAAGCTGGGGCCCACCACCACACCCCGGGAGGCCATCGAACTGGCCGACCGCCTCGACCCCGACCGGGAACCGGGCAGGATCACCTTCATCACCCGGATGGGTGCCGACCGGGTGCGCGAGGTGCTTCCGCGGGTGATCGAGGGGGTGGAGGAGACCGGACGCAAGGTCGCGTGGGTGTGCGACCCGATGCACGGCAACACCTTCGAGGCCGCCAACGGTTACAAGACCCGTTCCTTCAACGACGTGGTGGAGGAAGTCCGCGGTTTCTTCGATGTCCACGACTCCCTCGGAACCTGGCCGGGAGGCCTTCACGTCGAACTGACCGGCGGCGATGTCACCGAGTGCGTCGGTGGCGCCCTGAAACTCGAGGAAACCGACCTGGCCGACCGCTACGAGACGGTGTGTGATCCCAGGCTGAACCGCAACCAGAGCCTGGAACTGGCTTTCACCGTCGCCACCAGGCTCCGCAAGGGACGCCGGAACCGGGGCAATGCGGTGCTGGATTTCCGGGCCAAGGAACTGTGACGGCTCCTCATCGCGTCCCTCAGAGCCCTGGTGACAGGGCGTCGATCTCTGGAACCGGCCTGGGCCAGATGCCGAGCTCGCGCCATACGAAGTCCGGTATCCGGCCGAAGAAACCGTGGAGGAGGAACAACATCATCTCCACCCGCTCCAGCGGCCACTCGGGGTCGTGGGCGGTGATCACCCCGTTCTGATCGATGCCGAAGGACAGCTCCGGGAAACGCAGGAGGAACTCGAGCTGCCTTGGGTTGAACACGTCGGAGGCGAACCGCGCGCTCGGGCAGCGCACCTTGAAGCGTTCGTTGAACTCGATGGACTCGAACTTCTGCGCCCTACCCCGCCCCATGTTCACCGAGATCGGGACGAACCTGAAACCGATCCCGAAACTGCAGACGTGCTCGGTGTGTTCCCTGGTGCTGCTCCACTCGTTCTTCGCGTTCCGGGTTTTCCAGTTGTGGGTGGCCCGGATGAAGGTGATGGGCCCTCCCAGGGACTGCACGACGTTGACCACCTCGTGGTCGTAGCCGCCCTGCTCCAGGGGCAGGAGGTTCAGCAGCGAATTGTTGCAGTCCATGTACTGCCAGTCTGGGTGATCCGTGAAGGAGACGTACAGGGGTGCGCACTCGTAGTCGTGATCCACCGCGGGGGAGGATGCGATGGCTGTCTGGATCCGGACCAGCAGCTCGACCGCGGCCTCCAGCGATTTCAGGTCGCTCTTGACCCCGAACATCACCAGCTGGTCGTGGTCTATCGTGAGTTGCCTGGCCCCCAGCTCCGGAAGGAGGGGGCCGATGGCCGCCGCCACCGCCTCGCCGTAGTCCTGTTCCAAGAAGAGCATCGTCTGTGTGCCATCGGACGACAGTGGGCCGCCGACCCCAGGCAGTGGAGACGTCGCGGTGAACCGGTAGAAGGGCGGCATCGAGTGGGGGAGGGAGACGCAGACTATGTGGTGCCGGTCCTTCCAGGAGTCGCTGCCGTACCGGAAAGCCTGGAAGGGGACACCTCCGTGGGACCTGCCCACCACCTGGTCCTTGACCGTCCTGTTGAGCCCGAGACCGAACGGCGAGTGGTTCAACCCGACGGTGATCCTGAGATCAGGGTGATTCACCCACTTCCAGCCGAGGCGTTTCAGGGCGAGGCCGCGGAGAATGCTGCGTGTCACGAGGAAACCGATGACACCCACGACGATCACCCAGAACAGGATCTGAAAGTCCATGGGTAGAAGTCTTACCGCAGAAGCGACTCAACTTCTACGGCGGGTGCGTCGCGAACGCAGCTCCTCGACGAGCGTCTCCAAGAACTTGGCACGACGCCCGGGCCAGGCGGTCAGCAGGAGCGCCGCCACCACCAGACCCCCGCCCAGGAGAACCTGCCAGGTGAGTTCCTCCATGCCGAACCCGATGGCGAACACGGCGGCCCACATCGGCTCCGAGCACATGATCACCGCCGACGTGGTGGCGGGCACGTAGCTCTGCGCCCAGCTCTGCAGGAACAGCGTCACGGCCCCGCAGAAGATACCCAGGTAGAGCACCGGCCACCACAGATCCCAGGTGGCGGGCAGCTGGTAGTCGGCGAAGGGCAGGAAACACAGCATCCCCGCTGCTCCGGTCAGGGCTTGCATCAGGGTGAGCGACTGCACCGTCTCAGGTTCCACCCAGCGTCCCAGGAAGATGATGTGGAGGGCGAAGAGCACCGCCCCCAGCAGCGTGATGGCCGTGCCGAACCCGAACCCGGCATTCCCGCTACCGCCATTCCCGAGAGCCAGGATGCCGATCCCGGCCAGCGTCAGGGACACCGCTATCCAGGTGCGCCCCGGGGTGGGTTGTTTCATGATGAAGGGGGTGAGGATCGCGGTGAAGACCACGTAACTCGCCGTGATGAACCCTGAGAGCGAGGGTGGGGTGTGTTCCAGCCCCACCATTTGGAGCACCAGGCCCGTGTTGAAGATCAGGCCGAGGATGGTGCCTCGCACACAGGTTTCGCGTTTCATCCTGAGATGGGGCAGGAAGGCGGGCAGCAGGCACAGGGCGGTGAGGGTGAGCCGGGAGATCAGAAGGTGGGCGGGTGTCATGGAGGACTCGTATGCGCCCTTGGCCACCACGACCGTCGATCCCCAGGCGGCCGCTGCCAGCAGCAGGGCAAATGACGGAAGAAACCGGCGGTTCGAATCCACGCCGACAGACTATAGGCATTCCCTGGTTGATGCCGTTCTCACCGGTGCAGTATCAGCTGCGTTTCCCGGGAACAGGGAACTACCGCACCCGGCCCGGGAGAACGTCGTGTTTTTCGGGAACGGGGAGGACCTCGGGATCATGTCACATAGAGGATTACGGTGCTGCCCTTGGGAGCTGTTGAACTGGCCGCAGGGTTGGTCCCCGAGGCGAACCCGAGCGGTGCGGGGAAAATGGAGGTGTTCTGGACCTCCACCTTGAACCCGGCAGCCTCCAGCTCCTTCTGGGCCTCATCGGTGCGTTTGCGGGCGACGTCCGGCACGGTCACCATCTCCGGGCCGAGGGACTTGACCAGTTTCACGGTGTCACCGTGATGACCGGTGCCGCTGGCGGGATCCTGGGAGATCACCTGCCCGGCCGCGACGGTGTCCGAGTGCTCCTCGGAGACCTCGACCGTGAAGCCCTGCTTCTTGAGTTCCCTGCCGGCCTGGTCGGCGTCAGTTCCCCGGTGATCCTTTATGGTGATGGGCTGGCGTCCCTTGCTGACCACCAGATCGATTCTGGTGCCGGGAGGCAGAAGATCCCCCGCCGATTTGCTGACGGAGATGATCTGCCCCGCCTCTACGGACTCCGACCAGTCCTCCTTCACCTGCCCGACGGCCAGATGCGTCGATTCAATGGCAGAACGGGCCTGGGAGAGTTCCTGCCCCACCACGTCGGGCATCGCGTAGCGCTCCGGGCCCTTGGAAATGGTCACTGCGACCTTCGTGCCCCGGAGGGTCCTGGCATTCCCGGCCGGGTCGGTGCTGATCACCGAACCCACCGCCACGTCCTCGGAGAAGGCCTCTTGGGTGGTGTACTCGAGGCCGTTGGCCTTGAGAGCCTGGAGCGCCTGCTCCTGGGGGATGTTGGTCACCTCGGGGGTGGTGGTGAACCTTCCTTCGGCCCACCACCACGAGACGGAGACGATGATCGCAGTGACGACCAGCACCAGGACGAACAGCATGATGCCCCGGCGGCGCCGGTAGATCGGGTCCTGGGAGAACTGGGGGAAGATCGGCGTGCGGTGGGAACTCGGGGAGCCGCTCCTACCGGAACCGGGAAGTGTGGCCCGGGGCGGCTCCTCAGCGGAGGACGCCGACCGGGCCGGGGTCGCGGACCGCGGCGAGGACGCCGGGACCGGTGACCGGAGGGACTGCGGTTGCACGATGGCCGTCACCGCGTCGGGTGAGACCTCTTCCACGACCGGGTCGGGTGTCCCGGCGGATTGGGGACGGACTGGAGTCGGCGGCAACTCCTTGAGGGGGCGCGGGCGTGGCTCGGGGCGCGGAGAGATCTGCTGGGCGGCGGCGTCGCTGTCGCCGGGCAGGGGGCGCAGCTGAGCGGCCAGCGCCGGGTTGTGCTGTTCCGGACCGCTCAACAGTTCGGTGCGGACCAGGCGCAGCTTGTCCATGAGTTCGCGCCCATCCGCGATGCGGGCCTTCGGGTCGCGTGCGGTGCAGGCCGCCACCAGAGCATCGAGGTAGTCGGGGATGAAACCCGGGAATCCCAGTTCGCGCAGCTTCGCGGAAGGGGCGGGCACGTCTATGTTCACGTGCGCGTAGGCGATCTGGTAGTTGTTCTCACCGACGTGTGGTTTCTTGCCCGTCAGCAGCTCGAACAGGACGATGCCGGTCGAGTAGATGTCGCTGCGTGAATCCGGGCGGGCGTGGGTGACCAGCTCGGGGGGCAGGTACGAGGCGGTGCCGACCAGGACCCCGGTGGCGGTCATCTGCGGGGACTCGGTCTGGCGGGCCAGACCGAAGTCGGCGACCTTGACGTGGCCTCGGGTCGAGATCATGACGTTCTCAGGTTTGATGTCGCGGTGGACGATCCCCGCGTCGTGAGCCGCCGCCAATGCCGAGGCTATGGGTTCCAGGTAGTCGAGGGCCAGCACCGGTTCGAGGGGGGCGTCACGGGCGATGAGTCTGCGCAAGGTCTCGCCGTCGATGAACTCCATGACAATGTATGGCTGCCCCTGGGAGACACCCTGGTCGAAGATGCTGACCACCGCGGGATGGTTGATCAGGGCGGCGGAGCGCGCCTCCCGGTCGAACTTGGCGGCGAACTCGTCGTCCTCGCCGAGATCGGTTCGCATGATCTTCACCGCGACGGTTCGCTGGAGGCGCCTGTCGCGTGCCCGGTAGACCGTCGCCATGCCGCCCCGTGCGAGTTTCGCGAGAATTTCGTAGCGATCGTCCAGCACGCTTCCGACCATCGGGTCGTAGGTACTGCTCTTGTTCACCGCGGTCTCCTGGGGAAGGTAGGGGATCTGGGCTGGGCGATGGGCTCGGCCAGTAATGAGTGTAGGCCGATACCGGGACGGGGGAGTTCTGGGCGCGCCGCGTAGGCTTCCCGCATGACGGTAATGCACAGTCTACGTTCACGGATCCTGTTGGCGCGTGTGGCGGTGCAGCTTCCCTTGGCAGAGGCCGGGGACCGGCTGCCGGGGCTGGTCATAGGAGGGGCCGACGTGGCGGTGCTGACCACCGGCGGCGCCGTCGACCGAAGGAGGGACCTGAAGATCCTGCGGGACCTGGAACGCTACCTCGGCCAGCGGCTGCTGCTGGCCGTCGACACCCCGGAGATCGTGGCGGACGTGCGGGTTCTCTTCCCGGGCGAGCGGGACAGGTCACGTCCGCATCAGTGGGCGTTGCTCGGGCAGGTTGTTCAGGAGCGAGGTCAGATCGTCGAACCGGACGGCGCCTTCCAGTTCCTGGCGGTTCCCGGAACGCCCCTCGGTTCGCCGCTGCTGCGCGCCGCACTGGAGAACCAGCCTCCGCTGCGGCAGGATTCGGTTCCTTGGTTCGCCGCGGGCGGGCTCGACGCCGGATCGGTTCAGGCCCTGGCGGAGACAGGGGTCCGGCGCGTCTGGCTCACCGAGGGTGGAACCGTGGAGGAGGTGGAACAGATCGACGAGATCCTGCGTCGGGCGTGGGGTGAGGACCCAGCGTACGAGGACTACCTGGGCTTCGCGGTCCGGGCGTGAACTCCCCGGGTCGACCAGCCGCGAATTGGTACTGTGAGGCCTGCCTATCCTTACAGGTAAAGAGGTTTCATCACATGACCAATCCACTGTTCAACCCGATATCCAGGCGCACGTTCTCCGGTTTGGTCCCGGTCCTGCTGACGCTGGGGCTCACCGGCTGCGGATCCGGGGGAACCTCCGGGGGAGGGGACGGCTCGTCTCCCGCGAGCGCCCGCACCGTCACCCACGACCTCGGCGAGACCGTCATCAACGGCACCCCGAAACGGATCGTGTCCACATCGGTGGTGCTGACCGGCGCCCTCCTGGCCCTGGACGCGCCCGTGGTCGGTTCCGGGGCGTCGAAGCCGGGTGCCGAGGGATTCGACGACGTCGGTTTCTTCTCCCACTGGTCGGCCACCGCCAAGGAGCGCGGTGTCAAAGCCCTGTACGCGAACAGCAAACTCGACATCGAGGCCGTGACCGCGGAGAAACCGGACCTGATCATCATCGCATCCACGGGAGGGGACAGCACCAAGGACGACTACGACTCGCTGTCCAGGATCGCTCCGACCGTCGCCATCAACTACAACTCCGCTAGCTGGCAGACCGTCACCCGGAAGGTGGCCGACGTCACCGGTACGCAGGCCAGGGCCGAGGAACTCACCAACACCTTCAATTCGAGGGTCACGGAACTCAAGGCCGGAATGAGCGGGGTCCCCACCGAGGCGGTGCAGGCCATCGTCTACACCCCGTCCAACGGCCTGTCCTTCGCGAAACCGGGCGGCCCCCACGACGAGATCTTCTCGGCGCTCGGTTTCAAACTCGCCGAGGCACCTGCCAGCAGTGGTGAGGAAGGTGCGAACCGTAAGGACTTCGTGTTCGCGACGGTGGAGCAGAGCGTGCAGGCCCTGACCTCCGAGACCCTTCTGCTTGTCTCTGGAGACGACAAAACCGTCGAACAGCTGAAGGCAGACTCCAACTACAACACCACCCAAACCGTGAGCAACGGCAAGCTGGTGCCGCTGGGGATCTCCAGCTTCAAACTGGACTACTACAGCGCGCTCGCCATGGCCGAGACCTTGGCGGCCGCCTACTCGGGGTGAGCAGGTCGGCCTGGGTGCTGCTCGGGTTGGTGATCCTCCTACCCTGCCTGGCCATGGCATCGTTCCTGTTCGGGTCCGGCGAGGTGCCCGCCGAACAGGTGATGGCGGTGCTCTCCGGCGGCGGTACCGGGCAGCAGCGCCTCATCGTTCTCGGGATGCGTGGCTCCCGGACCCTGATAGCGCTGGTCGCCGGCGCCGCTCTCGGGATCGCTGGGGTGCTGGTGCAGGCGCTGACCCGCAACCCGCTGGCGGAGCCGGGCCTGCTGGGGGTCAATGCGGGCGCTGCCTGCGCCGTGGCCATCGGCCTCGGTCTCGCCCGGTCCCTGCCGATCGCGATGATGATGCTGGTCTCCTTGGCCGGTGCGCTTGTCAGCGGACTGGTGGTGACCGGGGCAGCGGGGGCCTGGCGAGGACGTCACGACCCGATTCGTATCGTGCTGGTGGGGGCTGCCTGGAGCGCGGTCGTCTCGGCCATCACCACGGTCATGCTGCTCAGCGACCCCAGGATCTACGCAGAGTTCCGTTTCTGGGATGCGGGGGCCGTGATGCCGCGGCCACTGGACCTGGTGATCGCCGCGGCGGGAACGCTTGGGGCCGGGCTGCTGGCCGCGCTGCTGCTGGCGAGATCCATGGATGCCCTGGCCCTGGGGGAGGAGTTCGCCAAAGGACTCGGCCTCGCGGCCGGGCGGGCCCGGATGCTGGTGGCCCTCACCTGCCTGGTGCTCTGCGCAGCGGCGACGGCCCTGGTGGGCCCGGTCTCCTTCCTCGGGTTGATCGCGCCCTTCGCAGCACGGCTGGTCGTCGGCCCGAGGCATCGCTCGCTGATCTGGTTCTCGGCCCTGCTGGGTGGGGTGACGTTGCTGGCCGCCGACGTGCTGGGCCGGGTGGTGAACCCGCCCGCCGAGGTGCAGGCCGCCCTGATGTGCGCCCTGCTCGGGGCGCCGTTGTTCATCGGGCTGGCCCGGGCGCGACGAGGGGTGCAGCTGTGAGCCTGCAGGTGCGGTCCGTGCGGCTCGGGCCCGTCAGTTTCCGTGCCCGCCCACGAACCTGGCTGGTCGCGGCCCTGGCCTGGGGCATTGCCCTGGTCGGGGCGGTCGCAGTGCTGTTCTCCGGTTCCGTGAACATGACCCCGGAACAGTTCTGGGCGGCCTTGGCCGGGGTGGGGGAACGCGCCGACATGCTCCTGCTGTGGGAGTTCCGGATGCCCAGGGCAGTCGCCGGCCTGGTGGTCGGGGCATGTCTGGGCACGGCGGGCTGCCTGTTCCAGGCGTTGTCGCGCAACGCCCTGGGATCCCCGGAGATCATCGGCCTGACCGGCGGCGCCGCGCTGGGGGCCGTAGCCTCCGTCATAGTTTTCAGGTCCTTCGGGTGGGGCACGGCGGTCGGGGCGATCATCGGTTGCCTGGGGGCCGCCCTGCTCACCTGGGTGCTCTCGCCCCGGGGATTCGGCGGCGGCAACCGCCTCATCCTCATCGGTCTCGGGGTCGCCTCCCTGATCCAGCCGGTGACGGTGCTGCTGCTCACCCGGGCCGACAGCGACTCCGCGACCTCGGCCCGGCTGTGGCTGACCGGCACCCTCAACGCCCGCAACTGGAGCCACGCCGCGGTCGGCGCCGTGCTGTTCGCGGTGATCCTGCCGTTCGCCCTGCTTATCTCGCGGCACCTCGACGCCGCCGCCCCGGGAGAGGACCTAGCCGCCGGGCTGGGGGTCTCCCGTCGTTTCACGCAGTGGACGGCGACCGGCGTCGGGGTCGCGCTGACCGCGGCCGCGGTCGCAGTTGCCGGACCCATCTCGTTCATCGCGCTCGCGGGTCCGCACGTGGCCCGCCGGCTCCTGAAGGGACCAACCGCCCCCGCGGGTGTCGCGGCGGGCACGGGGGCGGCGCTGCTGGTGGCGGCGGACCTGGTGGGGGCGAACCTGCCGGGTGGTCTGCAGCTCCCGGTGGGGGTGACGGCCGGTCTGCTGGGTGGCGCCTATCTGCTGCTGCTCCTGAACGGACAGGAAGGGAAGAAATGACCGGAATCGCCCAGGAGTTCCCGCTGAAGGCCTCGTCGGTGCGGCTCGGCTACGACCGGAAGATCGTGATCGAGGACATCACGCTGGAGGTGCCCGAGGGGGAGCTGACGATGCTCATCGGACCCAACGGATGCGGCAAGTCGACGCTGCTGAGGGCCCTGGCCCGGGTGCTCGCCCCCAAGGCCGGGTACGTGTACCTGGGGGGAACCGACATCCACCAGCTGCGGACCACCGCCGTCGCCCGCAGGCTCGGGTTCCTGCCGCAGCGCCAGTCGGTGCCGCCGGGCATCAAGGTACTGGACATGGTGAGCCGAGGACGGTTCGCCCATCAGAAGTTCTGGTCCAGGTGGTCGCAGGAGGACGAGAAGGCCGTGGCCTCGGCACTCGAGGTCACCGGACTGACCGATCTGCAGCGGGCCGACGTCGACGAACTCTCCGGCGGGCAGGTGCAACGGGTGTGGCTGGCGACGGTGCTGGCCCAGGACACACCGCTGCTGCTGCTCGACGAACCCACCACCTTCCTGGACATCGCCCATCAGTACGAGGTCCTGAAACTGGTGCGCGGGTTCCGCGACGCCGGACGCACCGTCGTCGTGGTGGTGCACGATCTGAACCAGGCCGCCCGGTTCGCCACCAACCTGGTGGTCATGAAGGACGGGGCGGTCGTGGCCGCGGGACCGCCCACCGAGGTGTTGACCGTGGAACTGGTTGAGAGCGTCTTCGGGCTCCCGGTGCTTGTCATACCAGATCCGGTCGCCGGGACCCCGATGGTGGTGCCGCGATGACCATGCACCTGCCACCCACGCCCCTGTCCGCCACGGGCGCCCCGCACCCTGCGGATCCGGTGCTGCCGGACCAGCTGGACCACTCCCCGATCATGGGGAAACGGTGTGTGATCGATGGCGTGAAGATGGTGGAGGTCACCTTTGTCGCCCACGAACCTCGGGGGCGTGAGGTGCTGGTTCACCTCAACAGCTTCACCGATGCGATCCGCACCCGGCTGGATCCCGCCGTCATGACCCCGCTCGGGGACACCGGGATCCAGACATTGTCCTGGTGGCTTCCCGCCGACGGCTGCTACTCCTACCGCTACTGGCGCAGCGACGAAATACCCCGCGACATCGGTGCGACCCGGGAGGGCTGGCTGCGGGTGCACCGGGAGGGCGAACCGGATCCGCTCAACCCCGAGACCCTGCCCGCCTTCGACCTGCGGGAACAGTCGGTGTGGCGCGGACCCGACTTCCATCCCGCCCCGTGGGCCCCGGCCGGCGAGGCCGAGCAGTGGTGGCGGGTGCACGACGACGGAAGATTCGCGGTGCTGCCCGGGGACGACCGGACCTTGGTGCTGTTCGACGGGCTTCGCTGGCGCCTGGCAGGGGTGGCCTCCGCGCTGCGGGCCACAGGGTTCGGGCACACCGTCGTCGCCATCGACACCGGGGAGGGGGAACAGCGGGCCGCGTGGCTGACCACGGCGCGGGGCTGCGCCCCGCTGGTGGAACGCGCCCGGGAACTGGCCGGGGCGGGCCGCGAGGTGATCGCCGCCGGGCAGTCGTTCGGGGGCCTGGCGTGCGTGGAGCTCGCGACCCACCGGCCGGATCTGGTCACCGCGGTGATCGCGCAGTCGGCGTCGCTGTGGTTCGCGGGCGATCCCGTCCCGGATCCGGAGGCGGAGGGCACCCTGCTGCGCGATCTCACCGCGGGCACGAGAACGCTGGGGGTGCCGGTGGTGGTCCAGGCCGGCACCGACGAACGCGGCCTGATCCACGGCGCCCGGCGGCTGGCCGGGATCGCGGAGAGAACCGGTCGGTTGGTGTCAGCGGAGGAGTTCCGCGGCGGCCATGACCTCTCCTGGTGGCGGCACGGCCTGCTGTCGGGCCTGTCAGCCCTCGTCTGAGCCGCGCCAGATCCGCGCCGGTTCGCCCCGGTGCCTGGCGGTCAACCACCACACGACCTCCACCAGTCCGGCCCCGATCAGCCCGGCCACGACCCCGAACAGGATCGTCGACGGGTTGTCGAGGTCCAGCAGCAACTGGGCCCGCAGCCACGCCCACGGAATCAGGAACATGGCCAGGTAGAAGGCGTAGGAGACGACCACCAGGCCGAGCCGCCACCACACCCACGGGCGCGCCACCACGGCCAGCACCCAGACGGAGGTGATGATCAGGGCCGCCAGGGTTGCCGTCGAGGCCTGCGCCTGCACGACGGCCGACACCGCCCCGAAACCGCGGGTGGCCACGTAGGTGATGGTGGAGACCGCCCCGATGATCACGCCCGAGGGCACCGCCAGCGACAATACGCGGCGCACGAAACCCGGCCTGGCGCGTTCCTTGTTGGGGGGCAGCGACAGCAGGAAGGCAGGAATGCCGATGGTGAACCAGCCGACCACGGTCATCTGGAGCGGGATGAATGGGTTGGGTAGGCCCATCAACCCGATCACCAGGGCCAGGAAGACTGCGTAGACCGTTTTGCTGAGGAACAGTTTCGCGACCCGCTCGATGTTGCCGATCACCCGGCGGCCCTCAGCCACCACGTGTGGGAGGGTGGCGAACCGGTCGTCGAGCAGCACGATCTGCGCGACTGCCCGGGTGGCGGGGGAACCCGACCCCATCGCGACCCCCAGGTCGGCGTCCTTCAGGGCGAGCACGTCGTTGACGCCGTCACCGGTCATGGCGACGGTGTGACCCCGGGACTGCAGGGCTGAGACCATGGCGCGTTTCTGTTGCGGGGTGACGCGTCCGAACACATCGGCTTCGGCGATTCTCTCCGTGAACTCCTCGCCTTCGGCGGGCAGGGTGCGGGCATCCACGGCCTCGGCCACGGACACCCCCAGGGAACGGGTGACCGCACCGACGGAGGCCGCGTTGTCACCCGAGATCACCTTCACGGCCACGTGCTGGTCGTTGAAATAGGCGAGGGTGTCGGCGGCGTCAGGACGAACCAGCTGGTCCAGCACCAGCAACGCGACCGGCGTGACCATCCCCGGCGCGCCGGGGGAGTCGACGGGCTCGGAGGCGCGACCCAGCAGCAGCACCCGGCGGCCCGTGGAGCCGATCTCCTCCGCGCGGGCGGACACGTCGGCCGGGGCCAGCACGTCGGGCGCACCCAGCACCCAGTCGCCGTGCGAACCAAAGGAAACCCCCGACCACTTCTTGGCCGAGGTGAATGGCGCCCGGGCAGTGACCTCCCACGGCGAGCCGGTCGGGGGGGTGGCCTCGGCGATCGCCGCCATCGACGCGTTGGGCGCCGGGTCGGCGGCGACGAGCTGCGTCAGCACCTCGGTGATCTCGTCGGTGTTGCCCGCCAGGGGAATCACCTCGCCCAGGGTCATGGCGTTCTGGGTCAGGGTGCCGGTCTTGTCCGCGCACACCACGCTCACCCGGGCAAGCCCCTCGATGGCCGGCAGCTCCTGCACCAGGCACTTGCGGCGCCCCAGCCGGATCACACCCAGCGCGAAGGCCATCGAGGTGAGCAGCACCAGACCCTCGGGGATCATCGGCACCAGGGCACCCACCATCCGCAGCGCTGACTCCTGCCAGGTGGCGCCCGGCTGGCGGAACTGCACCCAGATGGTGAGCAACCCCGCCGGGATCAGCAGCCAGGTCACGAACTTCAGGATGCGGTCGATGCCCGCTCGCAGCTCGGAGTTGACCAGCGTGAACTTGGCGGCCTGCGCGGTCAGCTGCGCGGCGTATGCCTCGGCACCGACCTTCGTGGCCCGGTACACGCCGGAACCGGAGACGATGAAGGCGCCCGACATGAGCTCGTCGCCCACGGATTTGGCCACCGGATCGGCCTCACCGGTCAGCATCGACTCGTCGACCTCCAGGTAGTCGGCGGACACCACCTCGCCGTCGACGACCACCTGGTCGCCCGGGGACAGTGCGATGAGGTCGTCGGCCACCACCTGGTCCCGCGGCAGGGAGACCCGTTGCCCGTCGCGCAGCACGACGGGATGGGCCTCCCCGATCACGGCCAGGTTGTCGAGGGTGCGTTTGGCGCGCAGCTCCTGAACCATGCCGATGATCGAGTTGGCGACGATCAGGATCGCGAACGCCCCCTGCGCGAACTGCATGGTCGCGGCGACGATCACGAACAGCACCGCCAACATCGCGTTGACGCGCGTGAAGACGTTGTCGCGGACGATCTGCCAAGTGGTACGCCCCGAGCGTTCCGGCAGCGTGTTGACCTTTCCCTCTCTGACCCGCTCCGCCACCTGGCCGGCGGTCAGGCCCTGCAGCTCACCGGTCACGATCGGTGGCCAGTCCTGCGAGTGTGATGAGGGCCGAGCGTCCCTCTGCGTCCATGTCGGCTCCTTCCAGAGCGGTCAGGGCATCCGTGGTGGAACGTGCGATGAGTTCCTCGCACGAGTCCCGTGCCCCGGTGGTCTCGATGATCTCCCGGGCGGTCGTGAGATCCTCCTCGGTGAGCCCGGGGGTGCCGAGGAGGGAAGTCAAGGTGTCGCGCTGGTGGGCGTCGCCGTTCTCCAGGGCCGTCAGCACCAGCACCGTGCGTTTGCCCTCCCGGATGTCGTCGCCCGCGGGTTTGCCCGTGGCCCCGGGATCCCCGAAGACCCCGAGGACGTCGTCGCGCAGCTGGAAGGCCCTTCCCAGCAGGGAACCGTAGGTGCCGAGAGCCGCGAGCAGGTCCGGCGGGGCCTCGCCGAGCGTCGCGCCGAGTTCGGCGGGGCGCCGCACCGAGTAGCGGGCGGACTTGAACTCCAGCACCTTGTCGGCGGTGTCGGCCTGGGCTCGCGGGGTGGAGCGGTCGGTGGTCCCGAACGCGGCCGCGACGTCGAGGTATTGGCCGAGCAGCACCTCGCTGCGCATTGTCGCGAGCACCGGGGCGGCGCGGCGAACGGCCTCCGGGGAAAGGCCGGCTTTCTCGAACATCTCCGCGCTCCAGGAGAACAGGACATCGCCCAGCAGGATCGCGGCTGCCTCCCCGAAACGGGCGGCCCGGGGCCCCTGGAGGAGAGCCTCGAAACGGCGGTGGGCCGATGGTGCACCGCGCCGGGTGTCGGAGCCGTCCAGCAGGTCGTCGTGGACCAGCAGGGAGGCGTGCAGCAGGTCGAGGGAGGCGGCGGCGCGCAGCAGCGGGCCCGGGTCGGTGGGCCGTCCGGCGGCCGCAACGTACCCCCAGTAGCAGAAGGTGGGACGCAGCCGTTTCCCGCCCGCGACGCAGGTGTGGGCGGCGTCCAGCACCGTCGTCGCGCCCGTTCGGTCCGCGAGACCGGCCTGCCCGTCGAGGAACTCCGCGAGTGCCTTCCCCACCGCCGAGATGAAAACCAAACTCATCGGGTCGTGGGCGGGGGGAATCAGCATGCGCCCCAGCTTAGAGGCCGATTCAATCAGGCCCCGACGCAACTTGATCGAAGCTGGTTGGGCCGGGCCGTGACGAAGGAAAATCCCGTGTCGAAGCCCTAACCCTCTTCCTGTGCACGAATCGCAGGAGAAAACCGGTTCAACGCAGTGTGGCGACGTTGAACCGTCGAACCTCCGCGATTCGTGCACGGGAAGGAAGATGGAGGTGGGCATCACCGTCGTTCCCGATCCGGCTCAACCGGTTTGGAGAAGTGGAAGTCGGTCGAGCCGGCCGGGGAGATCAGTATCGTGGTTCGGCCCAAATTTCTCGGGATCTCCTATCCTTGTCCCCATGCCCCCGACCGTTGCCGAGCTGCTCCGCGACGCCGCTGCCCCGACGCTGAGCTTCGAGTTCTTCCCTCCCCGCAGTCCCGAGGAACAGCCACGCTTCGATGCATCCGTTGCGAAACTGAGTCGGTTCCACCCGGCCTTCCTGTCGGTTACCTACGGTGCTTCCGGATCCACCCGTGATCGCACGGTGGCCGCGACCGCCGCCCTGGGCGCCGTCCAACACGCCACCGTTGTCGGCCACCTGACCTGCGTGTCGCAGTCCACCGACGACCTGCTGCGCACCCTCGATGCCTTCGCCGAGGCCGGGGTCCGCGACATCCTGGCCATCCGTGGGGACATGCCCGGCGGGCCGCAGCAACCTTGGGAAAAGCACCCCGACGGGCTCGGCAACGCCACCGACCTGGTGCGGCTCATCAAGGCTCACGGCGATTTCTGCGTCGGCGTGGCCGCTTTCCCGAACGTCCACCAACCCGACAATGATCCCGAACTGGACGCCCGGATCGTCGCGGAGAAGGCCGCGGCGGGTGCGGACTACGCCATCACCCAGCTGTTCTTCGAGTCGCACCGCTACGTGGAGCTGGTCAACCGGGTCCGCGAACGTGGCAGCGAGATCCCCATCATCCCCGGCATCGCGCCGCTGACGGTGATCACCCAGATCGAGAGGTTCGCCTCGCTGGCAGATTGCCCCCTCCCCGAGGACTTCGTTGCCGCCCTCCGGGCCGCCAGGAATCCCGCCGAGGTGCGCAGCATCGGGCTGTCCCGCGCCATCAACCTGTGCCGGGAACTCCTGGCGGCCGGGGCTCCCGGGCTCCAGTTCTTCACCCAGAACCGGTGGAAGGCCACCTCGGAGGTCCTCGACGCCATCGGCTGGGGGAACCGGCTCAGCTGAGGGCCGCTCGCCAGGCCGAGGTTCCGACGTCGAGGATCGTCATGCGCTGGGTGGCGCGGGTCAGGGCGACGTAGAGCACCCGCTCCGCGCCGGGGGCCTCGGTGACGATCTCGTCGGGACAGACCACCAGCACACCGTCGTATTCCAGGCCCTTTGCCTGCAGGGCGGTGACCACGATGAGGCGTTCCTCCAGGGCCACCAGTCGCGGATCGGACATCGCCAGGCGCGTCGTGGTCCCCAGCCGTGAGGGCGGCACGATGATGCCCACCGTTCCGCTGACGTGCCCGGCCAGGCCGAGGGTCAGGGCGATGATCGCCTCCGCCAGACCGGCCTCATCGGTTTCCGCGAGCCTCGGGACCAGACCGGTGTTGCGCACCGCGCGCGGCAGGCTGGCCTCGGGGAACACCCGAGTGATGACCTTGGCCGCCAGGTCGAAGACCTCGGAGGGGGAGCGATAGTTCGTGGACAGCGTGAAACGGCGCAACGGGGCGCGGCCCACGAGGTCATTGACGGCCCGCTCCGCTTCGGCGGTATCCGGATAGGAACTCTGCGCCGGGTCGCCGACGAGTGTCCACGACGCCTGCGGGCCCCGGCGCCGCAGCATCCGCCACTGCATGGGGGTGACGTCCTGGGCCTCGTCGACGAGGATGTGAGCGTAGGTGGTCTGCGGGTCGTCGTCAGGATCCACGACATGTTCGCGGCGCAGCAGGTCGGAGGTGGTCACCAGTTCCGCGATGCTGCCGAAGTCGATGAAGACCGATTCCTCGTGTGACTCGGCGGGTACGGGGCCCAGCATCTCCAGCAGCTCGTCCAGCAGGGCCATGTCGGCCACCGACCATCCGGTGATCTCGATGTCGTCGGTCTGCAGCCACTGATAGGACTCCGCCAAGGCTTCACGTTCCCGGGCTGTGAGATTCGGTGCCAGCTCGTCGAGCAGCTCCCGATCCGCCAGGCGGGCCAGCACGGTGGGGGCGTCCAGTAGTGGCCACCAGCAATCCATGAACTCCCTGAACTGCTGGTGGTCGCGGATCCGCTCGTCGATCTCCGCGGGGTCGAGCTCCACGTCGACCGTCAGTTTCCCGGCGAGCGCTCGGGCCACCGACGTCGTTGCCGCGGCGCGACCGCGGTTCATCTTGTAGTTGGACAGCACCGACTCCCGGATTCCGGCCAGCTCCACTGCGTCCAGTTTCAGGACCTCACCCTTGACACTGACCCGCACTTCTTCCGCAGCGGGTTTCGGGGGACGGCGAACCAGTCGGCGAAGCACCTTCAGCATTCGCAGCGACCCCTTCGGGGTTGCCGCCGGTGCCGCGTCGATCCGCTCCGAGACCATGCCCAGCACGTCACTGGCAACGGCCCCGACCGCGCGCAGCGTCACGGACTCCTCACCCAGGCTCGGCAGCACCCGTTCGATGTAGTTCATGAACACCGAGCTGGGTCCCACGACGAGCACCCCACCCTTCTCGAGGCGGGCCCGGTTGGTGTACAGCAGATAGGCGGCGCGGTGCAGGGCCACGACGGTCTTGCCGGTTCCGGGACCGCCGCCGATGATCGTCACCCCCTGATAGGGGGCGCGGATGGCCTCGTCCTGCTCCGCCTGGATGGTGGCGACGATGTCGCGCATGGTGCGGCCCCGAGCCCGGGTCAGGGCCGCCATCAACGCGCCCTCCCCGAGGATCGGCAGGTCGGTTTCGGCGCTGGTGTCCAGCAGGTCGTCCTCCAGGCCGATGACGTTGTCGTCGCGGCAGCGCAGCACGCGGCGCCGGATCACGTTCATAGGAGACGCCTGGGTGGCGCGGTAGAACGGTTCGGCCGCGGGGGCCCGCCAGTCGATCACCAGAGGCTCGTACTCGGCGTCGCGGACGCCGAGCCGGCCGATGTAACGGGTCTCGGGGAAGTTCAGATCGAGCCGGCCGAAAACCAGTCCCTCGTGTTCCGCGTCGAGGATCGCGAGACGTTTCGCCGCCTGGTAGGCGAAGGCGTCGCGTTCGAAAAGGGCGGTTCCTGACTCCTCCCGCAGGTAGTCGTTCCGGTCCGTTTTGTAAATCTCCGCGCCGCTGCGGGCGAGTGTCCGGGCGCTGGCCGTGGAGGCCGCGAGGTTTTCGTAGACCCGGTCAACGTGTGCCTGCTCCAACGCGATTTCGTGCTGTAGATCGCCTCGGGAAGTGCTCAAGGGCGGTAATCCTCACTCCTGGGATGGACGCTCCACTCTACTCCGTCTGGTGCGGGGAGGCTCTGAACGGCTGCTTGGGGTTAACGGTGTACAGGCCGTAATCTCTTTCCCTGCATGATCCGAGGACTTTGAGGGGGAGAACGATGGCCATGAAGCGACGAACGGAATCCGGGAGCAAGGATCCGGTGCTTCCCTGGAGGATTGCGACGGGGGTGTTGGCCGTTGCGCTCGTGTTCTGCCTGGGGGTGCTGAGCCAGAACATGCAGAACGGCGGATCGCAGAACGGTACCGCGGAGGTTCCCTCGGATGTGGTGACGACGGCATCCGGATCCTCCCAGCCCGCGGCGAGTTCGTCGCAGAAGACGGAACAGGAAGCCGGGATCGCAAAGCTGGCCAGGCGTCAGGAGAACGACCCGACGGCCAAGGGGAGGGTCGACGCCCCCGTGGTGATGATCGAGTATTCCGACTACCGGTGCCCGTTCTGCTCCGTGTTTGCCGAGGACACGCTCCCAAAGCTTCAACCTCTGATCGACGACGGCACCCTGCGGGTCGAGTTCCGTGACATGGCGGTCTTCGGTGAGGACTCCGTCGGCGCCGCCGCGGCTGCCCGGGCCGCGGGGAAGCAGGGCCTGTTCTGGGAGTTCCAGGACGCCCTCTACAGAAAACTCCCCAACCAGGGGCATCCCGATGTCAAGGACGACCTCGTCATGGAGATTGCCGCTCAGGTCGGGGTGCCGGACATGGCTGCCTTCGAGGCCGACTATCGTTCCGAGGAGACCCGGACCGCGGTTAGGAACGAAACCGACGAGGGCCGCCGGATGGGTATCAACGGGACTCCTTTCTTCTTCGTCGGGGCCCGTCCGATCTCCGGCGCCCAGCCGCTGGAAACCTTCCATTGCCCAGGAGAAGGCGAAGGCCAGCTGATGGGGGTCGGTTTTGCGGGCGCCTTCCTCGGAGGACTCGCGGCCCTGCTCAGCCCGTGCGCGGCGTTGCTGCTGCCCTCGTTCTTCGCCTGTGCCTTCGGCGACACGAAACGTCGGCTCGTGGCCCGTACCGGTGCTTTCTATCTGGGCATGTTGCTGACGCTCGTGCCCATGGGTCTGGGGGCCGGGGCGTTGGGGGCGCTGTTGATCACGCACCGTCAGAGCCTGGCCCTTGGAGGCGGGGTGGTGTTGATCCTGCTCGGGTTGATGACCGCTCTCGACATCCGGGTTTCCGTGCCCGGGCCGCGTAGTTCCGGTGGCACCAGCGTCGTTGCGGTCATCGTGATGGGGGCGGTTTACGGTTTGGCCGGGGCCTGTACCGGCCCGTTACTGGGGGCCGTCCTCACCATGGCGGCGGTCGGTGGGTCGCCGCCCTATGGTGCTCTGCTACTGGCCTGTTTCGCAGCAGGCATGGTTGCCCCGCTGCTCGTGCTGGCCTGGTTGTGGGATGGATTCGATATCGCTCGCCTACTGCGTCCGCGCGAACTTCGGATCGGGTCACTACACACCACGTGGTGGGCCTTGCTGAGTGGATTGCTGATGGCTGGAATCGGAGTTCTCTTCCTGGTCACCGACGCCACGTCGGCCATTGGTGGGCTGCTCGATGCCCGGCAACAGGCTGATTTCGAGAACCTGCTTCGCGGGTGGGGTACGGGTATCCCGGACCTGGTGGTGATGGTTGTGGGAGCATCTGTCGCCGGTGTGTTGATCTGGTGGGTCGGGCGTCGTCGTCCGGAGTGAACGTGGATGGTCGCGTCGCGACTTTCTTCTTCATGGGCACCCAGGTGGTTTCCGGAGCCCAGCCCCTGGAGACCTTCCAGCAGATCATCGCGCAGGAGAAGGTGAAGGCCGACTGAGGTGCGGCCTCAGACGGGGGCTCTTAGGGGGTCGTCGTGTTGCACATGCGCCAAGACTAGGTTCGTTTCCCCGCATCCGGGGACCATCCGCGCTGGGTGGCCCTGGCGATGGCCTCGAAGTCGGCCTCGGAGCCGGTGATCACTCCCGCGACCTCGAGAGCGGTGTAGCCGTGCACCGTCGCCCACAGCGACAGCACGACCTGTTCCAGGGGGCCTGACAGGGCGCCCCTGTCCATTGCCCTTCTGACGCGGTCCTCGACGGGGACCGCGCGGCCCACCACCCCCGCGACGGCCTCCGGGCTCGGGGTGATCCGTTCCACCAGGACGAGGAACTGGTTTCTGTTCTCAAGGGCCCAGCGCCGGTAGGCGCGGGCCAGTTCCAGGAGGTCCTCGGCCGGGTCCTCGTGCATCGGGGCGTCGGCCTGGGCGCGATTGAACTCCTCCAGGACCCTCAGATAGACCGCGTCCAACAGCGCCGCCCGGCTACCGAAGAGCTGGTAAACCGCGCTGGTCGAGGTGCCGGCGTCCGTGGCGAGGGTGCGTAGGGAGAGGCCCTCGATGCCGGTGCGGGCAATCGTTTCGGTCGCGATGCCGAGCAGCTGCTCGCGCAGGTGGTCGTCGTGGGGCCGTGGTCGTGGCATGGAAGAAGCGTAACTACAGATCTGCTATAACAGTGTTATATAACATCGTTATACAACACTGGAGGCAGATCGGTGACCGAGGAACAGAACCAGAACCCGCTGAGCGGGGACGCGGGAGCGGCGGCTGTCGCGTCACCTGGGCGATGGTGGATCCTGGTGGCACTGTCGTTGGCGACGACCATCGTTCAGTTCGACCAGTCCGGCATGACTCTGGCCTTGCCACACGTCCAAGTGGAGCTCGGGGCCACCACCCAGCAGCTGCAGTGGGTGATGGACGCCTACTCGCTGGCCCTGGCCTCGGTGGTGCTCACCGCGGGGGCTGTCTCGGACCGCTACGGGCGCCGTAAGGTGTTCCTGCTCGGAATCGCGGTACTCGCGGCGGGTTCCCTGATCGGGGCGCTCGCTCCCGACACGAACGTCGTCATCGCTGGCCGGGCCGTCATGGGAGTCGGCGGGGCGATGTTCATGCCCGGCACCCTCTCGATCATCACCCACGTCTTCGACCGTGACACCCGCCCGACCGCGATCGGGATCTGGGGTGCCGTGACATCTCTCGGGGTGATCATCGGGCCACTGATCTCCGGGGCCGTGTTGCAGATCTGGCACTGGCGCGGAATCTTCATCCTGAACGTGGTGATGGCGGCCATCGCCTTCACCGGAGCGGCGGCACTGGTGCCGGAGTCGCGCGACCCACACCCGCGCCGCCTGGACATTCCCGGGGCTCTTCTCGCGGGTGTCGGTCTGTTCGGGGTCAGTTACGCCGTCATTCACTCCTCCTCCGACGGTGTCACCGACACCGTGGTGCTGGCCGCGGCGGGTATCGGTGCCGCGGCGCTGGTGCTGTTCTGGTTGCGTTCGAGCAGGGGAGAGGTGAGCATGTTCGACCTCGATGTCGCGAGGAACCCTGCGTTTCTGGGGGCGGCCCTCGCCGCGGCGGCCACCATGTTCACGATGGCTGGTCTGCTGTTCATGATCACCCAGCAGTTCCAGCTCGTCGATGGTTTCGCGGCGTTGCTGGCCGGGGTTGCGGTGCTGCCGATGGCGGGTGGCGCCGTGATCGCTTCCCTGTTGGTCCCGCTGCTCGTGAAACGGCTCACAGCGCGGACCCTCATCCTGCTTGGCCTGGCGCTGATTGCTGGGGCCGCTGCCGTGTACGGCATGGCGCAGCCGATCCGCGGTTATCTGCCGTCCCTGATCGTCCTGATCCTGCTCGGCATGGGCAACGGGGGTGTGATGGTGGTGGCCAATGACCTTCTCATGTCATCGGGGCCCACGAGCCGGTCTGGGTTGATCTCCTCCATGAACGACACGGTCCAGGAGATCGGAACCGCCCTCGGGATTGCCGTGCTGGGAGCTGTGCTGGCGAGCCAGTACGCCGTGTCCCTTCGTCGTTCAATGCCCGGGATGGCCGATGGCTCATTCACCGCGACCCTCTCCGACGCGGGGACGGACGCTTCGGTGCGGGAGGCGGCATTGGCAGCTTTCGGGGATGCCTCGCGGATGGCGGGGTTGACGGCGGCCGGGATCGTGGTGCTGGCTGTCATGGTGATCGCCTTCACTCTCAGAAAAGTGGTGGCTGCGAAGTCCGGAGAGGACGAGGAGGACTGAGTCCTTGAGCGACTAACCTGCTCCTCATGGCTCTGATTCACAACGATTGCCGGGGTTTGTGCGACTGGCGCGACGCCGGGGAGCTCCACGACGGGTTGCCGTTGTTCCGGTGCAACGGGTGTCGTTCGGAATGGACACCGGCCGAACGCTGGACCCCGATCAACGCCGACGGCGAGATGTCGGAGGGGGTGCTGGCCGCGAGGGCCATGCCCAGGGTTCGCAAAGGCCGGTGAACGAAAAGGTCCGCTCGATTCCACGAACAGACCTCATCACAACGTGTCCGAGAGAGGACTTGAACCTCCACGCCCTAAAACGGGCACTAGCACCTCAAGCTAGCGCGTCTACCTATTCCGCCACCCGGACCCGGGCCGCCCCCACATCGGTGGGCGCGACGAGAAACGATAGCAGTCGGCCGGCGGGAATCGCAACCACGACCAGGTTCAGTCGGTGATTCGGAACTGATTCGGGCCGCCGGAGATGTCGTCGAGGGCCGCGACGATGGGCGGGACCAGCTGCTTGGTCTCGGCGTCGATGAGCTCTGCCAGGTGTTCCGGGGTTCTGGGGCCGACCAGGGCGCTCGCCACCTGGGGGGCGTCACGAACCCACATCAGCGCCACCTGTGCGGGGGTGAGCACCAGTCCGTCGGCGGCCTTGGCGACGGCATCGATCACGGCCCGGCTCCGTGGCTGGAGGTACGGTTCCAGGAACCAGCCGAAATGCTCCGAGGCGGCCCGAGAGTCCTTAGGGACGCCTCGGCGGTATCGGCCCGTCAACGCGCCCCGGCCCATCGCCGACCACGCCAGCAGGCCGAGGTTGTGGTACTGCGCGGCACCGATCACCTCCACTTCCGCGCGACGGGCCAGCAGTGAGTACTCCACCTGCACCGATGCCAGCTTCGTGCGTCCCGAAATCGCCTCCTGCCATGTGGCGGCCGTCGCGGTCTGCCACCCGATGAAGTTGCTCACACCGACGTAGCGGGCCAGCCCGCGTGAGACGGCGGAATCGAGCGCGGACAGGGTTTCCTCGATGGGTGCCTCACCCCAGGCGTGCACCTGCCACAGGTCGACGTGATCGGTGCGGAGTCTGCGCAGCGACCCCTCGAGGTCGTTCAGCAGGGCGGCACGGGAGGTGTCGATGATCCTTCTCCCGCCTCGGATGATGAAACCGGCCTTGGTGGCGATGGCCAGCGAGTCGCGTGGGATCCCCGTCGCCAACAGCTTCCCGATCATCCGCTCGGCGACCCCTCCGCCGTAGGCGGGGGCCGTGTCGATCAGGTTTCCGCCGCCCTCGACGAAGTCGTGGACCAGCTCACGAACCACCGGCCACTCGACGTCCCTGCCCCAGGCCATCGTTCCCAGGCCGATCCTGGAGACGTGCAGCCCAGATCCGCCGAGTGCCCGATATTCCATCCGGGCAGTCTAGGTCGCGGCTTCCTCGGGATGCTTGAAGCACGCCGGTGAGCGACGGGGCTGCGATGGCCGTGGGAAGACCCCGGCCGGGAGACACGGACCGCCCGAGCTCTCGGTGCGCACAGGTTCGCAGCCCCGTAGGGTGGGGTGAATGATGTACGAATTTCCCAATCCCGATCGTGTGGTCGTCGGGGCTCTCGGCCCTGTTGGGGAACGGAGATTCGTCATCCAGATCCGTCAGGGGGAGCACATGGTTGCCGTTGGCGTTCAACGCGAGGCGGCGCTGTCGATCGCCCGTCGCATCGATTCCCTGCTGCGGGAGGCGACGGCCCTCGGGTGGCTGGGGAGGCCGCCGGAGACCGATCCCGAGCTTGGTCCGCTGGACGCCCCCGTCGACGTGCTGTTCAACGTCGGTGCCATCGGATGGGCCCTTGACACCAGGAGAGGAGCCATCCAGCTTGAGTTCTACCCGGACGACCAGGACGTGCAGGGGATGGCCTCCCTGGTGCAGGTGTGGCTGTATCCCGGGGTGGCCAGACAGTTCGCCGCGCGCGCCCGGATCATCGTCGCGACCGCCGATCCCAGCTGTCCGTTCTGCTCCCAGCCGGTGCACGCCGCCGGGCACATCTGCCCCCGTAGCAACGGGTATCGCGCGCCACTTTTCTGACCCCGACGCCCCTGCTGATTCCGGGGGGACGGTCGGAGGCAGTAGTTTTGTGGTCATGTATTCGTGGGCCCCAGTCGAGATTCCCAACATCCCGCCGTCGCAGGATGCACCCAGGCAGCTCAGGCTGCACGACTCCTCCTCCGCCCGCACCATTCCCGTCGGCCCCGCGGAGGGCGAGGCCCGGATGTACGTGTGCGGCATCACCCCCTACGACGCCACGCACCTGGGGCACGCCAACACCTACCTCACCTTCGATCTGGTGAACCGGGTCTGGCGGGACCTCGGTCTGGGCGTCAACTACGTCCAGAACGTCACGGATGTGGACGATCCGCTGCTGGAACGCGCCGCTGCCACGGGGCAGGGCTGGGAGGAACTGGCCGAGGACCAGATCGAACTGTTCCGCTCCGACATGACCGCCCTGCGTGTCATCCCACCCGACCAGTACGTCGGGGCGGTCGAATCCATTCCGTGCGTGGTGGAACTGATCGAGAAACTGCTGCCCACCGGGCTGGTCTATCAGGTGGAGGATCCCGAGCATCCCGACTGGTACTTCAACACCGCAGGCGCGCCTGGTTTCGGGGAGGTCAGCCACTACGACGAGGAGCGCATGCTCAAGATCTTCGCCGAGCGTGGCGGGGATCCCGAACGGTCCGGGAAACGTCACCCGCTGGACTGCCTGTTGTGGCGGTTCGCCCGTTCGGGTGAGCCGAGCTGGACCTCGGCGCTCGGCGATGGCCGGCCAGGCTGGCACATCGAGTGCACCGCTATCTCCCTGCGCCATCTCGGACCCTGCTTCGACGTGCAGGGCGGCGGAACCGACCTGGTCTTCCCGCACCACGAGATGTGTGCTGCCGAGGCGCGGGCCGTGACGGGTGTGCCGATGGCCGGGGCCTACGTCCACTCCGGGATGGTCGCCTTGGGTGGGGAGAAGATGAGCAAGTCGAGGGGCAACCTGGAACTGGTCAGCGGATTGAGGCAGCGTGGGGCAGACCCGATGGCGATCCGGTTGGCGCTGCTCGGCCAGCACTACCGCAGCGACTGGGAGTGGAGCCCACAGTTGCTGGAACGCGCCACGCAGCGCCTCACCACGTGGCGTTCCCTCCGCGGCCTGAAAGCCACCCGCGCCACGGGGGAGGTCATCGCCGAGATGCGGAGGGCCCTGCGCAACGACCTCGACGCCCCCCTGGCACTGGACATCGTCGATGAATGGGCCGCCGCGAGCCGGGGATCCGAGGGCGAGGAGACTGGTGGATACGGCAGGATGGCCGCCGCCGTGGATGCGCTGCTCGGGGTCGAGTTGTGACCCATTAGGGTGGCGAATCATGAAATCCTTTGAACAGCTCTTCGAGCAGCTCCGCGAGACGGCCCGAACCCGGCCGGAGGGGTCGTCGACCGTCGCCCGTCTGGACGCGGGGGTGCATCACATCGGAAAGAAGGTGGTGGAGGAGGCCGCCGAGGTCTGGATGGCCGCCGAGCACGAGAGCACCGATGACGCCGCGCTGGAGATCAGCCAGTTGCTGTACCACCTCCAGGTGATGATGATCGCACTGGACCTGGACCTCGAGGACGTCTACCGGCACCTGTGAGTCGTAGGAGTGAAGATGCTGAAGATTGCCGTGCCCAACAAGGGTTCCCTGGCCGAGGCTGCCACCAACATGCTCCGGGCAGCAGGTTATCGGCAGCGTACCGACCCCAAGGACCTAACCTTGGTGGATTCAGTCCACGATGTCGAGTTCTACTACCTGCGTCCCCGTGACATAGCCGTGTACGTGGGGGAGGGGCACCTGGACGTCGGGATCACCGGCCGGGACATGCTATTCGACTCGGGTGCCCGCGCCACGGAGATCCTGCCCCTCGGGTTCGGCGGTAGCCGGTTCCGGTTCGCCGCCCCGGCGGGCCGGTTCCACGACGTCGCGGACCTGGTGGGCAAGCGCATCGCGACCTCCTATCCGGGGCTGCTGGGCCGCTGGCTGGAGGAGCAGGGCATCGAGGCCGCTCTCGTGAAGCTCGACGGGGCCGTGGAATCAGCCATCCGGCTGGGGGTGGCCGATGTGGTGGCCGATGTCGTCGACACCGGAACCACCCTCCAGCGGGCGGGACTCGAGGTCTTCGGAGAACCCATCTGTACCTCCGAGGCGATCCTCATCCGCCGTGACGAGGACAACGAACCGGAGGGACTGGCTCCGCTGCGCACACGACTCGAGTCGGTGCTGGTGGCGCAGAACTACCTGATGATGGACTACAACGTTGCGGAGACGGATCTCGCGGCGACCACCGCCTTGGCCTCTGGTGTGAACGGTCCGACCGTCTCCCGCCTGGCCGAACCCGGCTGGATGGCGGTGCGGGTTCTAGTTCCGCGCCGCGGAGTTCATCTGCTGATGGATCGGCTGTTCGAGGCGGGGGCCCGCGGCATCATCCTGACCGAGCTGAGTGCGGTCAGGCTCTGAATTACAGGGGGCGGGACATCCGCTCAGACTATTCCGCGTTTCTTGAGAATGGCCTCGATTTCGTCGAGATCGTCGTCACCGGCTGCAGCGGCGCCTTTTTTGGGCGTGACACCGGTCTGCGGGGTTGATCGGGAGGGCTGGGCAGTTTGCTGATCTCCCTTCGTGACCGTGGGTTTGGTTCGGGGCTGCTTGGCCGCGGGTCTTTCGCGGGGGGCGCCGTCCTCCTGTGCTTGGCGTGGTTTCGCACCCGGCAGGAAACGGGCCACTACGATCAACAGGATTCCCAGGCCACCGATGCCGGCACCCCAGCTCATCGTGTTCGTCCACCCGGTACGCTCCACCCAGGCGATCAGACTCTCGACACCGCTCACCAGCAGATCCGACATGCCCGTCAGGAGGAGCCCCAGCGGCAGCAGTGCAAAACCGATGCCAGCGAGCAGGGTCCGCGGACTGCGGCCGTGGGCGAACAATCCTGCTGTGATGGCCACGATGACGGTCATGACGGCGATGGTGACAAACAGCGACGTACCCATGTGGTCAAGCATTCCACATTCCCGGTTGCCGCGGTGGGTGACTTGTGGAACCAGTTTCGTGGAGTTTAGGGTGTTCCCGGCGGGGCGAGCAACGTTCCGCCGGGCTGGCGGCATTCACGACGATGCACAGGGGAACCCGGTCAAATCCCGGGACTGACGCGCAACGGTGGGTGGACGTCTCATATGGAGGCGGTCCACGAGTCCGAGAACCTGGCCGGTCCCCGGAAGAGCCTCGCGCCCAGGTTCCACAGGGAAGTATCCGTGTCAACATCCATCGCCCGTGGCCAGGGCGCAAACGGCTCCGAGGGGGCGGAATCCGCCCCCGGTTCCTCTCAGAGCAGGAGGATGAGGAAACGGAGGACCTCCCGTCCGCCAGGCGGACGCCGTGGATCGCTCGCGATGCTGGTCACCTTGCCCGTTCCGCTGCGACTCGTCATCATCACCCAATTCGCCTTCAACGTTGGCTTCTACCTGGTGGTGCCCTTCATCGCGGCGCACCTGGCCAAGGACCTCCTGCTCGCCGAATGGATCATCGGGCTGCTGCTCGGGCTGCGGACGTTCTCGCAGCAGGGCATGTTCTTCCTGGGTGGGGCGCTTGCCGACCGTTTCGGAATCAAGAGCGCCATCCTCGTCGGATGCGCCATCCGCATCTTCGGGTTCCTGGCTCTCGCCATCGCCGACGAGATCTTCGGGGTGATGCTGGGCGTGATCCTGATCGGGTTCGCGGCGGCGTTGTTCTCGCCCGCGGTGGAATCCGCTATCGTCGCCTGGGCCGGTGAGGCCGAGGCCGACGGTGTGACGACTCGGGAGGAGATCATCGGGCTCGAGATGATGGCCTCCCAGCTGGGATCCGTCGTCGGGCCCGTGCTGGGAGGTGTTCTCCTGCTCATCCCGTTCCGGCTGACATGCCTGCTGGCCGCGGGTGTTTTCACCCTGATCATGCTGGCCCAGGTCATCTGGCTTCCCCGGGGAAGCCGCATCGGGCAGTCCACCCCGGTCCGGGAATCCGTGGGCCACGTGCTGGCCAATCGCCGGTTCCTGCTCTTCGCGCTGATCCACTGCACCTGCCTGATTGCCTACAACCAATTCTACCTGGCCATCCCCGTCGAACTGGACCGGATCGGCGTTCCAGACGCCGACATCACATGGCTGTTCGGGCTGGCAGCCGTGCTCACCGTGGCGCTGCAGCTGCCCGTCACGCGCATGGTCGCCCACTGGCCGACCGCTCGCATCCTGGGATGGGGATACGCCCTGATGGCCGCCGGCCTCCTGGGGGTGGCCGCATTCGCGGCACTGCCGCCCCTGTCCGGGGTGCTGGCCTTCCTGCCCTCGGTGCTGTTCGTGATCGGGCTCCATGTCGGGCAGGTCCTCGTCATGCCCGCGGCGCGCGGTGTTGTCGCGGACCTGTCCGGGGGACAACGGCTGGGCAGCCACCTCGGGATGCTCGCATCCGTCGGTGGGCTGGCCGTGCTGCTGGGCAGTACCGGGATCGGCCTTCTCCTGCCCCTGGCGAGAATCCCGCAACCGCTTGCGCCCGTGCCCTGGCTTGTTCTGGCCGGCCTTCCTTCCATCTCCTGCGTCGCCGTGGTCTTCTTTTGTCGGCGGCTCCCGGTCACCGGGACACCGGGGCGGTGACGTGGTTCCGGGGCTGGAATTCGTGCTGGGTGTGAGAAGTGGGGGAGCCGTCATCGGCTCAGCCTCTCCCGGAGACTTTGAAGATGGATTCTCCTCGCGGCCGGGGAAAGCAGCCGGTCCCGGGCCGGTGGGAATCGGGGATCTGCAGGGAAGTGTGGCCCGGGCTCGTTCGGGATCACCGAGAACTTTGTCGCCCGCGCTCGCTATGGTGGCGGAATGGGAATCTTGAACGGACTGTTCGGCCGGGAGTCGGGGAGTGGTCGGAAGGCCGGGGCGGAGACGAGGGAACGCCCCGGCTGGGACGCCATCACGGTGGCCTGCGAGCAGCTCTACCCGGATCAGCCCGAGCCGTTCCACATAGGCACCTTGGTCTCTAGCTTTCTGGGGGGCGTCGACCCGTTGGAGGGCATCTCCGTCTACCGCGCGGACGAGCCGCGTCCGCACTGGCACTACATCACCTACGGGTTGACGGACCTCTACGGGAGGCAGGACGGGCCCGGCGAGTCCGGGGTTTCCGGATACGGCTTCGAGTTGACCTTCCGGCTCGCCGACGACGAGGCCATGAAGGCCAAGGAGCCGCCCACCTGGCCGTTGAGTCTGCTCCAGAACCTGGCGCGCTACGTTTTCCGCACCGACAACGGGTTTGCGCCCAATCAGCACATCGACGCCAACGGTCCGATCGTCCCGGACGAGGAGACCACCCAGACTGCCCTCGGTTTCATAGAGGACCCGGATCTGGGCGACATCAAGACCCCCAGCGGTTCCGTGCAGTTCGTGCAGCTCGTCGGGTTGACCGCCGAGGACCTCGATGACGTCAACAACTGGGATGCGGAGAAGTTCTTTTCCCTCCTGACCGGCTCCCGGCCGAAGGGCGTGACCGAACTGCGGGGCGTGTCGTTGCGAACCAACCCGGAGATCGCGACACGGATCACGGAGGGCCGTAAGAAGGACGGGTCACAGATGGGACAGGTCTTCATCGATGTGCTCAGGATCACATCCGAAGGCGGAATGCCGATGCTGACCATCGGGGCCCGTGTCGCCGGGGTCCTCGGGGAGAGGCTCAACAGCCGCCTGCCCCACGGCCGAGAGTTCCTTCTCCACAGTCCCGATGCAGAACTGCTCTTCCTGCCCGGCGGCCGCACCGGGATCCAGCTGGGGGACAAGGAAGCCACCCTGACCCTCGACCCGGCCGACCTCTCCCGGTTGGCCGCCACCCTCAGGGCCCGGGCTGGCCAGTACATGGCACCCGACGGGGTGATCTGGAACGTGGAACGCACCGAGATCACCGACAGCGACGGCAACGTGATCGAAACCATAGGCTGAGGAACATTTGTTTCCCCGGAGTGGGCGGGGTATTCTCTCTGGCCGTTGACAGCGATGCGGAAGCGTTCGCTCACGAAGTGGAGGCCTGACCTCCCACCCAGGTTGCAGTGGCGGCCGGGTTGGAACACACGCCATGGCGTGTCGTCAGGCCTTCGTGCGTGCGCGAAGGCCTTTCTCGTCGTTGAGGCCAGATAACGACAATCTTGGAGGAACTCATCAGCACTGAACCGCGGATCAACGAACGCATCCGAGTACCCGAGGTCCGGCTCGTAGGCCCGAAAGGCGAGCAGGTCGGCATCGTGCGTCTCGAGGACGCCCTTCGCCTCGCAGTTGAGAGCGACCTCGACCTCGTCGAGGTGGCGCCCCAGGCGCGCCCCCCGGTTGCAAAGCTGATGGATTACGGCAAATTCAAGTACGAGGCGGCGCAGAAGGCGCGGGACGCCCGTCGGAACCAGTCGAACACCATCACCAAGGAAATGAAGCTTCGTCTCAAGATCGACAACCACGATTACGAGACCAAGAAGGGCCATGTCGTCCGGTTCCTGAAGGCCGGCGACAAGGTGAAGATCACCATCATGTTCCGTGGGCGCGAGCAGTCCCGTCCGGAACTGGGCATCGACCTGCTGAAGCGGCTCGCCGACGATGTCGCCGAGCACGGTTTCGTCGAGTCCGCACCCAGGCAGGACGGCCGGAACATGCTGATGGTCCTCGGCCCCACCAAGAAAAAGACCGAGGCCAGGGCCGAACAGGCCGAGGAGCGGGACCGTCGCATGGAGCAGCGCAGGGCGAACGCCGAGGCGGAGAAGGCCGAGGAGGCCCGGCTCAGGGCCGCGGCCCGGCCGTCCAGGAAGAAGCGCGGCCCCGCCGACAACATGGACCCCGACATTGACCTGTGACCCGGGCCGGTCACCAATCAGAAAGCGAGCCAACCATGCCGAAGATGAAATCGCATTCGGGAACCAAGAAACGTGTCAAGGTAACCGGATCGGGCAAACTGATGCACCGTCAGGCGAACCTGGGTCACCTCAACGCCCACAAGTCCTCCAAGCGGCTGCGTCGCCTCAAGGGCAACACCGAGATGGCCGGCTCCGACCTCAAGCAGGCCAAGGCGCTCCTCGCCGGTCACCCCGGCCGCTGAGTCCCACCCGAATCCCAGTACACCCGTGGGCCGGGAGTGACCGGCCGAAGAACAAGGAGTAACCATGGCACGCGTCAAGCGTTCTGTGAATGCGAAGAAGAAGCGCCGTGAGGTGCTGGAGCTGGCCTCCGGCTACCGCGGGCAGCGTTCGCGTCTGTACCGCAAGGCGAAGGAGCAGATCCTCCACTCCGCCACCTACGCCTACCGTGACCGCCGGGCCAGGAAGGGTGATTTCCGTGCCCTGTGGATCCAGCGCATCAACGCCGCCGCCCGTGCGGAGGGCCTGACCTACAACCGCTTCATCAACGGCCTGAAGAACGCCGGGATTCAGGTGGATCGCAAGATCCTCGCCGACCTGGCCGTCACCGACGCCGAGGCATTCAACGCCCTGGTCGCCGTCGCCCGCGAGAACCAGACCCCGGTCGCCGCCTGAGCGTGGCCCCGGAACGCAACCCGAACGCAGCACGTGAGCTTCCTGGCTCCGTGCTGCGTTCGGTTCGTCGGCTGAGGAACCGGCGCGGCCGTGAGCTGGCGGGAGAGTTCCTCGCCGAGGGACGCCAGGCGGTGCGGGAGGCGCTCGTGGCGAAAGGTCTCGTGACCGGGGTCATAGTCGCCGACCCGAGCCGTCACGCCGACCTCCTCAAAGGCCTTGACGTTCCCGTTTGGCTGGGTTCTGAGGCCGCGATGCGGCAGCTGTCCGACACCGTGACCCCGCAGGGCATCGTTGCGATGTGCCGGCAACCCCGGTTCGGCTGGGAGGATGTCGACGGCGCACGTCTGCTCGTGATCTGCGCCCAGGTACGTGACCCCGGGAACGCGGGCACCGTGATCCGTTGCGCAGACGCCTTCGGGGCGGACGGCGTCATCCTCACCTCGGGCTCCGTGGAGGTCTGGAACCCCAAGACCGTGCGATCCTCCGTCGGATCGCTGTTCCACCTGCCGATTCTCACAGGAATTGGTCTCGCCGACGCCATCGCTCACGTGCGTTCCCGGGGCATGCAGGTGCTCGCGGCCGACGGCGACGGTGAACCCCTGGACCTACTCGCCGCATCCGGCGGGCTGGCAAAACCGTCGGCCTGGTTGATGGGCAACGAGGCGTGGGGCTTACCCGCTCAGGACGCGGCCATGGCCGACCACGTGGTCGCCATCCCGATGTGGGGTGCCGCGGAGAGCCTCAACCTGTCGTCCGCAGCCGCCATCTGCCTGTACCAGACGGCCTCCGCCCAGCGCCGCTGAACCGCCCCGTTCCCCGCTCCACCCGTACCGCAGTCCCGGGCCGGCCGGGTCCGTCCGTGACGGACTTGCGAAAACCTACCGTCCGGCGGAAGCCCTCAGGAGAACCGCCCCCGGATTCGCCCGGCACAGCCAGGACCGACAATGAACAACGTTTCTGTGCGCTTGCGCGCGTGGTGACTCCAGGAACCAAGGGCGTCCGGGTCCGTTGACCATCCGGCGATCGTCGCCCTCCTTACACGCCATCCTGATTTCTGTTCAAGGATCTCAACGGCGGCGGTGCGGTTGCCCCCGCCAGCAGGGGTCTTACTAGACTCAGTTGCTGTATCTGGAAGGGGAGATCCATGGCAGGCCCGAACGACAACGTTGATCCAAAACAGCCGGTGGCTCTTGACGCTGCCTCCGTGGAGGGCTATGTGGCCAACGCCTTGGCCGCCGTCGTTGCCGCCTCCTCGACGGCCGAGCTGAAGCAGGTGCGCATCGATCACGCGGGTGATCGCTCGCCGCTGGCGCTGGCCAACCGGGGGATCGGTGCGCTGCCGCCTGCGGAGCGCAAGGAGGCCGGGGCACGTGTCGGCAGGGCACGCGGTCAGGTGAACCAGGCCGTCGCGGAGCGGCAGGAGGAACTGGCCGCTGAGGAGTTGGCGCGGGCCCTCGTCGCCGAGCGCATTGACATGACCCTGCCCGTGGAACTGGCTCCCCGGGGTGCCCTGCACCCGATCACGACCCTGATCGACGACATGTGCGACGTGTTCGTCGCCATGGGCTGGGAGGTGGCCGAGGGCCCCGAGCTGGAGGCCGAGTGGTACAACTTCGACGCCCTCAACCTGGGTGTGGACCATCCCGCCCGCGGTGAGCAGGACACCCTCTGGGTGGAGCCAGCGACCTCCGGCAAGCTGCTGCGCACCCAGACCTCCCCCGTGCAGGTCCGCGCCATGCTGGAACGTGACCTGCCCCTCTACATTGTCAGCCCCGGCAAGGTGTTTCGCGCCGACGAGTACGACGCCACCCACCTGCCGGTCTTCCACCAGCTCGAGGGACTCGTGGTGGACAAGGGGATCTCCATGGCCGACCTGCGTGGTGTCCTCGACCAT
This sequence comes from uncultured Propionibacteriaceae bacterium, assembly GCA_938012815.1. Lineage (GTDB taxonomy): Bacteria > Actinomycetota > Actinomycetes > Propionibacteriales > Propionibacteriaceae > Arachnia. The sequence goes on along the minus strand of CALLVV010000068.1, from coordinate 6,739 downwards.
TTCGCCCGGGCCATGTTCGGCGACGTCACCACGAGGATGCGCCCCCACTACTTCCCGTTCACGGAGCCTTCGGCCGAGGTCGACATCCAGTGCGTCGTCTGCCACGGCGAATCCGTCGGTAACCCCGATCGCCCGTGCCGGACCTGCCGCTCCGAGGGATGGATCGAGTGGTGCGGCTGCGGGGTGGTCAACCCGCGCGTGCTGCGGGCCTGCGGGATCGACCCCGAGACATATTCGGGTTTCGCATTCGGCATGGGGGTCGACCGCACCGTCATGTTCCGTACCGGGGCCCCTGACCTGCGCGACTTCGTCGAGGGCGATGTCCGTTTCTCCCTTTTCGCCGATGGAGGTATCCGATGAAAGCCCCGATCTCGTGGCTGCGTGAGCTGGTGAACCTGCCCGAGGGGGTCGGAACCAAGGAGATCGCTGACGCCTTCACGGCTCTTGGTCTCACCGTCGAGCACGTTGAGTCGACTGGTCCGCAGGTGACGGGTCCGCTCGTGATCGGCCGTGTCATCAGCTTCACCGAGGAACCGCAGAAGAACGGAAAGACAATCCGGTACTGCCGCGTCGACGTGGGGTCCCACAACGACCCTGCCGACGAGCAGTACCCCGCATCCCGGGGAATCGTGTGCGGCGCCTCGAACTTCGTCGTCGACGACCTCGTGGTCGTGGCGCTTCCCGGTGCGGTGCTGCCGGGCGACTTCCGGATCTCCGCCCGCAAGACCTACGGGCACGTCTCCGACGGCATGATCTGCGCTGAGGACGAGATAGGGCTGGGCGAGGACCACACCGGGATCATCGTGCTTCCCGAGTCATCGGGGTTGCACCCCGGCGACGACGCCCTGACCGCCTTGTGGGCGCGCGACGAGGTGTTCGACATCGACGTGACTCCTGACCTGTCCCACGGCCTGTCGCTGCGGGGACTGGGCCGCGAACTTGCCGTGGTGAACGGGGTCCCGTTCAGCGATCCCTACGGCCTGCCGCTGCCGGCCCCGATCGCCGACGGGTACCCCGTGGTCCTGGAATCGGATCGTTGCAGTGTGTTCGTCGCATTCACCATCGAGGGTTTCGACCCGGGTGCCCCGACACCCAGGTTCATGGCGGACCGGCTGCGCGCCTGCGGGGTGCGTTCCATCTCCCTTCCCGTGGACGTCACCAACTACGTGATGCTCGAGTCTGGGCAGCCGCTGCACGCATACGATGCGGCCAAGCTGCAAGGACCGATCCGGGTGCGGCTCGCCACCGAAGGGGAGAAAATCACCACCCTCGACGGTGTCCAGCGCACACTCACGGCCGATGACCTGCTGATTACCGACGACTCCGGTCCGATCGGGATCGCCGGCGTCATGGGCGGGGAGACCACCGAGGTATCGGCCGACACCACGGCCATCGTGCTGGAGGCCGCGGCATTCGCTCCGACCAGTGTCTCGCACACCTTCCGGCGGCACGGATTGCCATCAGAGGCGTCCAAACGTTTCGAACGCACCGTCGATCCGGGTCTCGCCTACGCCGCCGCGCGCCGCGCCGCTGACCTGCTCGTGGAACACGGGGGCGGCCAGGTTCGCGGTGACGTCACGGTCGTCGGTCAGGCGCCGGTGCCGACCCGGGTCGATCTGCGTGCCGGACTGGTCTCCGCGATCCTGGGCACCGAGGTGGAACTTGAGGAGATCCTCCGCGTGCTCGAGGCCGGTGGCTGTCGGGTGACCGCGCTCGGCGACTCCCTCACCATCGAGGCCCCGACCTGGCGCCCCGATCTGCGTGACCCCTACGACATCGTCGAGGAGGTTGGACGCAAGATCGGCTACCACCGCATCGGGAGCCGCCTCCCGGCCGCGCCCGCGGGCAGGGGCCTGACGAGGGCCCAGCGGGCCCGCCGTGCTGCCATGCATGCCGCGGCCGCATCCGGTTTCACCGAGGTACTCAGCCTGCCGTTCGTCTCCGAATCGGACCTGGACCGGATGGGCCTGGACGTCGAGGATCCGCGGCGGGCCGTAGTGCGGTTGGCGAATCCGCTCGCCGAGACCAGCCCCTACCTGCGTACCACACTGCTCCCTGGCCTGTTCGCGGCAGTGACGAGGAACACCTCCCGCTCCCTGACGGACCTGGCGATCTTTGAACGAGGCCTGGTCTATCTCGACGGGGACACCCCTGCGGCACCGCGCCCCGGAGTGGGGGAGCGTCCCGATGATGAGGAGATCGCTGCCCTGCAGGCAGCCCTTCCGGAGCAGCCAGAGCTGTTGGCCGGCGTATTGACAGGGGCGTGGCGTCCCGCCGGCTGGGACAGCCCGGCGGTGGCCGCTGACTGGCGTCATGTCGTCGCGCTCGCCGAATCCGTGGCCCGTGCCACCGGGCATGCACTGGAACGCCGTAACGCGGAGGTCGCACCCTGGCATCCGGGACGCTGCGCCGAACTCCTGCTCGCAGGACGGACGGTCGGGTACGCCGGTGAACTGCACCCCGAGGTCATCCGGGCCTTTGGGCTGCCTTCCCGGACCTGTGCGATGGAACTCGACCTGGGGGCTCTGCTGGGCGCCCACGCGAAGATTCCGCGCATCGGGGTGCTCTCGGGTTTCCCCCTCGCCAAAGAGGATGTCGCCCTGATCGTCGACGAGGACACGCCCGCGGAGGACGTACGGAAGGCCCTCGTCGAGGGGGCGGGTGAGTTGCTGGAGAGCGTCAACCTGTTCGACGTCTACCACGGGGACCAGGTGCCGGAGGGCCGAAAGTCCCTGGCCTTCGGGCTACGTTTCCGGGCCGCGCGCACACTGACCGACGCCGAGGCCGCGGCGGCCCGTGACGCGGCAGTCGCGGTGGCGGTCGAACGGTTCGGAGCCACGCAGCGGGTCTGACCCGGCATGAAGGAGGAAAGATGATCACCTCACAATCACCTGGAGAATGCCCGGTCCGGCACGAGAGGGGACACCTGAGGGTGGTGGGGCACCCGGAGGTGGTCGCGGTCGTGACCGATCCCGAGACCTTCTCGAGCGGGGTTTCCCGGTTCCTGCAGGTCCCGAACGGCCTCGACGGCGAGGAACACGCTGCCTTCCGGGCCGTGATCGACCGGTTCTTCACCGCCGAGGCGCTCACGGAGCTGGAACCGCGCCTCCGGGAGGTGGCCCGTCGGCTCGTGACGGGACTTCCCCGCGAGGAGGTTATCGACGTGGTCGGCGGCATGGGCACCCGCTACGCCGTCCAGGCGATGCTTGCCTGGCTCGGCTGGGACCCGGGCCTGGAGGAGGAACTCGTCAGATGGGTCGCCGACAACGCCGCCGCGACCCGCTCCGGTGAGATCGAACGCACCCGCACCGTCGCTGAGCACTTCGACGCGATCATCGTCCGCGTGCTCCGGCCTCGTTTGGAGCGTCTCGACGAACCCGCCCGGGACGTCACCGACCAGCTGCTGCGGCAGCAGGTTCAGGGCCGCACTCTTCAACACCCCGAACTGGTCTCGATCCTGCGGAACTGGACCGGAGGCGACCTCGGGTCGCTTGCCCTGTGCGTCGGGGTGATCATCCATCAACTGGCGGCGCTTCCCACTCTGCTCCGGGAAATGTGCAGCCGGCTGGGAGACGCAGAGGCGACCAACCGGGCCATCGACGAACTCCTGCGCATCGACGACCCCTTCGTCTCCAACCGGCGGATCACCACCCGCGAGACCGAGCTGGCGGGGGAGAACATCGAGGCCGGGCAGCGCCTGGTGGTGGACTGGACCCGCGCCAACCGCGATCCCGGGGTGTTCCCGGATCCTGACGCCTTCCGGCCCGAGGAGAACGCTCCCGAGAACCTTGTCTACGGCAGGGGCACCCACGTCTGCCCGGGGCGAGGGCTGGCGACCCTGGAGCTGCGTGTCCTGTTGGAGGAACTGCTGCCAAGGATTTCCGGGATTGAGCTGCCGGAGGAGCCACGGGCGGTCCGGGCCGAGTTCCCACTCGGGGGCTGGGCCAGCTGCCCCGTGGTCCTCCGCTGAGGTTCTCGCGGGTCCCCGGTCAGTTCTCGACGCTGGTGGTCAGCTCGCCCTTCCTGAAGTCGGTCACCAGGGCAACTGCCTCGTCGAACTCAGCATCCACGCCCGGAGCCACCTCGGTGACCAGGGAAACGACGATGGTCACGATCAGGTTCGCCACGAACCCGGGAAGCAACTCGTAGAGGTCGAAGATGCCCCCGGACAGGTTCGCCCAGACCGCCGCCACGACAGCACCGGTCGTCATACCCGCCAGTGCGCCCCAGCGGGTCAGCCGCCGCCAGTAGAGGGCCAGCAGCACCACGGGCCCGAAGGAGGCCCCGAAACCGGCCCAGGCGAACGAGACCAGTTTGAGGATGCTGTCGTCGGCCTGCCACGCCATGAGGGCCGCGACCACGGAGACGATCATCACCGCAACCCGACCCAGCAGGACGGAGCTCTTCTCGCCCAGTTCCTTGCGGTTGAAGGCGTGGTAGAGATCCTCCACGAGGGCGGAAGAGGAGACCAGCAGCTGGGAACTGATGGTGGACATGATCGCGGCGAGGATCGCCGCCAGCATGAATCCTGCGACAAACGGGTGGAACAGCAGCTGGCCCAGCGAGATGAACACGGTCTCCGGATCGGGCAACCGCCCGGTGTCGCGGCGGTAGGTGGCTATGCCGACCAGCGCGGTGGCGGCGGCGCCCAGACAGGCCAGCGCCATCCAGCCGATGCCGATGCGCCGTCCCGCCTTCGCCTGCTGCGGGGTTTCCAGGGCCATGAACCGCACGATGATGTGTGGCTGCCCGAAATACCCGAGCCCCCACGCGGCTGCCGAGACGATGCTCATCAGTGAGGTGGAGGCACCCCACAGCGCCCACGTTCCCGGGTCGAGTTCATTGATGGTCGAGATCAGCGGGTCGGGGCCACCGAGCCCGAGTAGACCGGCCACCGGAACCGCAACCAGGGCGGTCACCATCATGAGCCCCTGCACCACGTCGGTGTAGGCGACCGCGAGGAAACCGCCGACCAGGGTGTAGAGCACCGTGATGCCCGCCACGAGAATCATGCCCAGGCGGTAGTCCACCCCGAAGGAGGCCTCGAAGAACCTGCCGCCCGCCACCATGCCACTGGAGACGTAGAAGGTGAAGAACACCAGGATGATCACGCCCGCGCCGATCTGGATCAGACGGGAGCCGTCGTGCAGCCGGGCGCTCAGGAAGGTGGGGATGGTCAGTGAGTTGTCCGCCACCTCCGTGTAGGTGCGCAGCCGTGGCGCGGTGTACTTCCAGTTCAGCCAGGCACCCACGGTCAACCCTATGGGGAGCCACATCGCGGACATTCCCGACAGATAGAAGGCTCCGGGGAGGCCCATGAGCAGCCACCCGGACATGTCGGAGGCCCCGGCGGACAGGGCCGTGGAGAGGGGACCGAGGTTTCTCCCGGCCAGCATGTAGTCATCCATGTCGTCGGTGCGTTGATAGGCCCAGAGCCCGATCACGATCATCGCGACGAAGTAGATGATCATCGAGATCGCCTGGTAGGTCTGCTCGTTCATCGGTACCTCCGATCGAAGAAGCAACCCAACTTAATCGACCCAGAGGTCATCGTGGTGGCGATCCCGAATACCGGCTGTACCATTCACACCGTGCTGACCAGAGGGCGGATAGTCGAAGCAGGACTGCGGATCCTGGATTCCTGGGGACTCGGTGACCTGTCCATGCGGCGCATCGCTGACGAGCTCGGCGTCAAGGCCGGGGCGTTGTACTACCACATGCCGAACAAACAGTCGCTGCTGGCCGGGATCGCCGACGTGATACTGAGCCCCGTCGCCGTTCCCGATTCGGCGGTGACGGAGGAATGGCTGAGGAGCTGGTCCCACAGCCTGCGCGGGGCGCTGCTGACACACCGCGACGGCGCCGAACTGGTTGCCTCGACAACGGCCCTGGGAATGGGCAGCGTGGACGCGACTGCAGCCGCCAGGGATGTGCTGGCCGAGCGGGCCTGCCCCGAACCGGAGGCCACGGCCGCCGCTTTCCTGCACTTCATCCTGGGCCACGTCATGGCGGAGCAGACTCGCACCCAGCTGGTCGCCCTGGGGGTCCTCGACGCTTTTGACGAGGACGCATCGAAGGCGGACTTCAACCACGGTGTGGAACTCCTGGTCCGTGGGATCTCCCGTTGCGATCCACGCGCGACCGCGGAATGACACCGGTTCCTGGCTGCGGGGGTTCGCGAACCCCCGCAGCGTCAGGCCGGGACGACGTTGACCAGTTTGGGGGCCTTGACGATCACCTTCCTGACGCCGTTGGGGATCTCCTTGGTGATGCGCGGATGGGCCAGGGCGAGTTCGCGCAGTTCGTCCTCGGTGATCGAGGCGGGCACTTCCAGCTGGGCACGTAGTTTGCCACGGACCTGCACGACGGCGGTGATGGTGTCCTCGGCCACCAGCGCGGGATCAGCGACGGGGAAAGGTTCGTGGGCCAGCGACTGGTCGTGTCCCAGCCGGTGCCACAGTTCTTCCGCGATGTGCGGGGCCAGGGGCGCGACCATCAGCACCAGCGGCTCCACCGCGGCCCTTGGCACCGTCGTGAGGGCGGTCAGGACGGTGTTGTACTCCGTGAGGCGCGCGATGGCGGTGTTGAACGACAGTGCCTCGTAGTCCCTGTTGACGGCGTCGATGGTTTTGTGGAGAGCGTGGAGGGTGTCGTCGTCAATGTCGGTGTCACGGGCGACCAGGTCGCCGGTCTCCTCGTCGACGACCATGGGCGGGAACATGGTGTCGGCGTAGTAGGG
>CALLVV010000067.1 GCA_938012815.1 uncultured Propionibacteriaceae bacterium | reverse complement strand
CACGTAGCGGAACACCCCGCGTGAGATCGCGAAGGTCCGTACCCCCACGGCTGGTGCCTGGAGGTACAGGACGGGAGGCAGCAGGGCCGCGAAACTGATCAGCCACGCGGAGACTCCCATCAGCGCCACCGACGACGCCGATGCTGCGACGGCCAGCAGCACCGCCAGTCCCAGGCGCAGCCGACCCAGCGGGATGGGGCGGATCAGGTCCGTGAGCAGCCCCCTCACAGCGTCACCACCTCGTCGGCAGCCGCCAGCACGGCGTCGCGGTGGCTGACCACCAAGGCGCCCGCCCCCGAGTCGCGCACGGCGCGGATCACGGCCGCCTCGGCGTCCGCGTCGAGCCCCGCGGTGGGTTCGTCGAGGACCAGCAGCCGAGCCCCGCCGTGCCGGATCCGGATCAAAGCCCGGGCCAGCGCCACCCGTCGCCGCTCCCCGGCCGACAGGCCCTCGCCGTCGTCGCCGACGGGTTTGCCGAGGGGGAAGTCGGCCCCGGCGTCGCGCAGGGCGGCTGCGAGTTCCGCATCCGGGACGCCGGGATGCCCCAGGGCGACGTTGTCGCCGACGGTGCCGGTCACCATGCCGGGATTCTGCCCGACCCAGGCGGTGCGGGCCCGCCACCGCGCGACGTCGAGGCCGGTCAGGTCGGTCCCGTCGATCAGGACCCGGCCGGAGTCGGGGCGTTGGAAACCCATCACCAGGCCCAGGGCCGTGGATTTCCCGCCTCCCGAGGCCCCGGTGAGGGCCACCACGCGGCCCTCCGGCACGTCGAGGGACAAGCCGGTGACGGCGGGGCCGGTGGCTCCCGGCCAGGTGAAGGTGACCTCGTCGAGGGTCAGCCGCGACCCCGGGGGAAGGTCGCTGCCGCCGGGTTCGTCCCCCAGCGCGATCAGGTCGAGTGCGGCGTTCGCGGCGGCCACGCCGTCGGCGGAGTCGTGGAAGTGAACCCCCACCTGCCGCACCGGCAGGAAGGCCTCGGGGGCGAGGATCAGCACGAACAGGGCGGTCTCGAAGGGCATCTCGCCGCCGGCGAGCCGGAACCCCACCGTCACCGCGACCAGGGCCACTGACAGCGACGCCAGCAGTTCCAGCGCGAACGAGGACAGGAAAGCGGTGTAGAGAACCTTGAGGGTCTGGCCGCGGAACCGTTCCTCCGTGATCTCCAGGCCCCTGCGCTGGGCCCGGGCGCGCGCGAAGGCCTGGAGGGTCGGCAGGCCCTGGATGAGGTCGGCGAAGTGGTTGGCCAGTGTGTCGGCGCGCGTGAAGGCGCGGCGGGTCGCGGCCTGCGTGGTCCAGCCGATCAGGGCCATGAAGACGGGTACCAGTGGCAGCGTGAACGCGACGATGAGGGCGCTCGGCCAGTCGGCCAGCAGCAGTACCCCACCGACCAGGAAGGGCACGCTCGCCGCCAATCCGAGCTGCGGCAGGTACTTGGAGAAGTAGCCGTCCAGCGCGTCGAGACCGGTGGTGGCGACCTTCGTCAGCGTCGCGGATGAGGCCACCGGGCGGATCAGGTGGGCGGCGAGCACGTCGCGCCGCAGCCGCGATTTCACGGCCGCCGCGGAGCGGTGCGCCAGCACCGAATTGACCCAGGCCAGCAGGCCGCGCGCCGCGAAGATCGCGAGCAACAGCACCAGGCTGGGCAGCCAGTCGCCGGGCAGTGCCCGGTCGGTGAGGACGATCGCGACGGCGCGCGCCAGCAGCCACGCCTGAGCGATCACCAGCCCCGAGGTCAGGATGCCGACGAGAACCGAGGCGACCAGGTAGTTCCTGGTCGCCTCGGCGCGTTTCAGGAGTCTGGGCTCCACGGGTCCGGGCATGCGGACAAGGATAGGGGTGGGCAGGAGATCAGTAGACGATCTTATCGGGGATGTTCCTGGTGCTGATGCGCTTGCTGAACACCCAGTAGCTCCACGCCTGATAGGCCAGCACGATGGGCACGAAGATCACGGCCGCCCAGGTCATGATCGTCAGGGTCGTCTCGGAGCTGGCGGCGGTGAGGATGTTGAGGCGGGCCGCCACCGGCTGCGACTCGTCCTGCGCGAACCCCAGGTTCCCGTACATCCGCACGAACAGTCCCGCGACCATCGCGAGGATGGACAGGCCACCCAGCACGAAGCCCCAGCCCTCCCGTTCCCGGTGGACGGTCATGAACACCGACGCGGTCAGTGAGACCACGGCGACCGCGGCCGTGACCCATCCGATCGCGGCGAGGTTCCCGAACTCGGAAGCTGCGGGCCAGAACACGTGCTGGCAGACCACGAAGACCGCCAGCAGCCCGACGACCGGCCAACCCCAGGTGCGCACGAACCCGCGGGCGCGGTCGTGGATCTCGCCGCGCGACTTCAGCACCAGGAAGGTGGCGCCGTGGATCAGGAACAGGGCGACGAACAGCACCCCGCCCAGCAGCGCGAACGGGCCGAACAACCCGAAGAAACTACCGTTCCACAGCTTCCCGTCGTTGGCCAGGCCGATCGCGAAGTTCGCGAACCCGACGCCCAGCACCAGAGCCGCCGTCAGCGACCCGTAGGTGGCGAAGACGTCGAACATGTTGCGCCACGCGGCGTCGGGATGCTTCGAGCGGTACTCGAACGCCACCCCGCGCAGGATCAGCCCCACCAGCACCAGCAGCAGCGGCAGGTAGAGCCCGGAGAACAGGGTGGCGTACCAGCCGGGGAAGGCCGCGAAGGTGGCGCCCCCCGCGGTCAGCAGCCACACCTCGTTGCCGTCCCACGTGGGGCCGATGGTGTTGACCATGACGCGGCGTTCCTTGTCGTCTCGGCCGAGCACGGGCAGGAGCATGGCGACGCCGAAGTCGAAGCCCTCCAGGAAGAAGAATCCGATCCACAAAACGGCGATCAGCAGGAACCAGACGACGTTGAGCGCCGGAACAGTGGTTTCAAGCAGGGGCATGATCAACTCTCCAGCTCAGTACGCGAAGGACATGGGGGCGTCGGGATCATCGGAGACCGTCGGTTCGGTCACCTCGGGCAGGCCCTTGGCCGTGTAGTGGAGGAACAGTCCGACCTCGATCACCGCCAGCAGGCCGTACAGCAGCGTGTAGACGATCAGGGAGAACAGCACGTCCCCGGCGCTCGCGGTGGGGGAGATACCCGCCTCGGTGGGCATGACGCCCGCCACCAGCCAGGGTTGGCGCCCCATCTCGGTGAAGATCCAGCCGAACGAGATCCCGAACAGTGGCAGCAGTGGCATTGCGGCCATCAGCGTCGTCCACAGCTTCGACGGCTTCGGTGAACGCCCCTTCCGGGTCACCCACAGCACGTAGACGCCGATCAGCAGACCGAGTCCGCCGAAGATCATCATGAACCGGAATGACCAGTAGGTGGCGTTCACGTCGGGGATCGGGTTGATGCCTGCGTACTTCTCGGCCAGGTGAGGTGCGTACTCGGTCTGGATCCCGGTTCGTGAATCGTCCTGCTTCGAGTATCCGTGTTCGGTGTACTGCTCACGGATGGTGTCGATGCCCTTGATCTGCGGAACCCCGGCGATGAACGACAGGACGCCGGGGATCTTGACGTCGATGATGGTGCCGGTCTGGTCGGCGTTGGGGATGGTCAGCAGCGAGAAATCGCCGGTGTCCTCGAAGGCCCCCTCTGCCGCGGCGATCTTCGACGGCTGGAGCTTGGTGATGTCCTTGGCCTGCGCGTCGCCTGTGAGGAAGGTGAGCGCGGAGCCGGCGATCAGGACCCAGGCGCCGAACTTCGTCGCCCAGCGATAGGTCGCGGCGTCCTCCTCGGAGACCCCCGGCCTGGCCAGGTGCCAGGCGGAGATGCCCGCGATCAGCCCGCCCGCGACCATGTAGGAGGCGAAGATGACGTGCGGCAGCGCGGACATCAGCAGCGGGTTGGTCAGGACCTCCAGAAACCCGCCCGCACCGTCGAGTTCGGCACGGCCCAGTTCCTTGTTGAACTTGGTGCCCACCGGGTTCTGCATCCAGGAGTTCGCGGCCAGGATGAAGATCGACGACAGCATGGTGCCGATGGCCGCGGCGTAGATGCAGGCCAGGTGGATTTTCTTCGGCAGCTTGTCCCAGCCGAAGATCCACAGCCCCAGGAAGGTGGATTCGAGGAAGAAGGCGATCAGGGCCTCCAGGGCCAGGGGCGCGCCGAAGACGTCGCCGACGAAGCGGGAGTACTCCGACCAGTTCATCCCGAACTGGAACTCCTGGACGATGCCCGTCACCACTCCCAGGGCGAAGTTGATCAGGAAAAGTTTCCCGAAGAACTTCGTCAACCGCAGGTACTGCTCCTTGCCGGTGCGCACCCAGATCGTCTGAAGCACCGCCACGAGCATCGACATTGCGATCGTGATCGGTACGAAGAGAAAGTGGTAGACGGTGGTGATTCCAAATTGCCACCGTGCTATTGCGACGGGGTCCATGGACGGAACCTACTACGCGGGAATGTAAAATTCCAACATACCGACAAGACGTCCCGAAGATTTTGTCGGGAACATTTGGTGGGTCCGGGTTCGGGTGATGTCGTGAAGAGCTCGACGGTGGCCCGTAGAATGCCTCCATGGTGGCCCGGGGCGAATTGGAACGGCAGGTGATGGTGCTGCTGTGGCGGGCCGGTGAGCCGCTCACCGTCGCCGATGTGCAGGAGTTTTTGGTCCGTGACCTGGCCTACACCACCGTCATGACGGTACTGGACCGACTCGCGAAGAAAGGCCTTGCCAGACGCGAAAGGCGTGGTCGTGCCTGGTGTTACCAGCCTGCGGAGCCGCAGCAGGTGGTGTTGGCCCGCGAGATGGCCGGGCTGCTCCACGACGTCCCTGTCGGGGTTCGCGACGAAGCCCTGCGTCTCCTCGCCGAGTCACTGATCCCGCCCCCGCGGTCCTTCTCGTCACCGTCTTCTCCTGCCCCCTGACCGGGTGCGCATTATGTCGTGTGGAAAGATTTTGTAGCGTATGCGATACAAAATCTTTTGCGATGTCGCACAAAGCTTCCTCGGGGCGTTCTTAACTTTCGTTAAGAACTACGAATCGTAGTAACCGCATACGACAATGAGTAGTAGGAATGACGGTGTTTTCCTCGCGTGGGGGACCGCCCCGTGATCGGGAAGTCCTCGCGGCTGCCGTCGGCCTCCAGCCTGGTCGACCACGCCCGCGATGCCACCGAGGACGAACTGACCCACGCCGTGGCCAACCAGGTTCTCCAGAGGGCTGCTGTCCCCCGACGAGGGCGAACGGGACTCGGGGCTTGTGGTCGGGTCTGCTTTTCGGCCGCGGGGTGGTGTCGACTCAGCCGTTCGCTTCGCTCACGTGCTGGCGCAACCGGCTTGGGGCGGGGAAGTCGGTTGTGGCCTCAGGCGTCTCGGGAGTTCGATGAGACGCCCGGCCTGCCATCGTGGACGATCTTGCCGGGATTCAGGTTGCGACCCGGGTCGACGCCCTCGAACAGGGTCCGCTGGATGAAAACGCCCGCCGGGGAGATGTCCTGATCCATCCAGGGGGAGTGTTCCTCACCGACCCCGTGGTGGTGCGAGACCGTTCCGTGGCAGTCCATGAACGACTGCTGGATGGCCCGTTTGACGGCGTCGTAGGTTTCCATGGCGTCGTCGGAGTCGTCGGCTATGGCGAAGGTGAAGTACTGGCAGGCGCCCGAGTGGTAGGAGTGCGACAGGTGGCAGAACACCGTTCCCTTGACGCCTCTTTCCTCCATGGCCTTCAGGGCGGCGGCGACGGTTCTGGTGTGGATCTCGGCTGCGTAGCGCCACGGAGTGGAGGTCTCGGAGACGTCGCAGATCATGCCGTGGTCCAGCATGAAGTCGCGGATGTAGGGGGTGTCGTACTTCTTCTGGTCGTAGAGGGTGCCCGGCCCCTTGCCGACCCCCAGCCCGCCGTTGGCGCGCACGATCTTGCTGACGAGCCCCTTCTCGTAGTTGACGTGGTTCGCCGAGCCCTCGAAACCTATGAAGGCCATGGCGATTCGCTCCAGGTCCCAGCCCTTGGCCAGCATGATCTTCTCGACGCCCTTGCTGAGTATCGACGACAGCTTCGAGGAGCGTTTACCGTTGGCCATGATGTACTGCGTCTCGATGGCGTCCGAGACGCGGGCCATCATGACGGAGGCGTCGGAGGAGACGATCTGCTCGCACGCCTTCAATCCGTCTTCGTAGGTGGAGAAGAAGTAGGCCTGGATCTCCCGCACCTCCGGGATGCGGTGCACGTTCACCCACGCGGATGTGATGATTCCCAGGCGTCCCTCCGAACCCAGCACCATCTCGCGCACGCTCGGACCGGAGGACGTCGACGGCAGCGGCCGCAGCGACAGGATCTGGCCGGGCATCACCATGCGCAGGCCACGGCAGATGTCGGCTATGTCGCCGTACTTGTCGGACTGCATGCCGGAGCTGCGGGTCGCGATCCACCCGCCCAGCGTCGACCACACGAACGAGTCGGGATGGTGCCCCATCGTCCAACCGCGGGCCTGGAGCTGTTCCTCCATGGCGGGCCCGAACACGCCCGCCTGGATGTGGGCCAGCCCTGACTGTTCGTCGATGGCGAGAACCCGGTTCATCCGGCCCAGGTTCACCGAGACCACCTGTCGCTGCTCACCGGGTTCGGCTTCCAGGGAAGCGACGATGTTGGAGCCGCCGCCGAACGGGATCACGACCGCGTCGGCCGCCACCACCGCGTCGACGATCCGCGCCACCTCGTCCTCGTTGGCGGGATAGACCACCACGTCGGGCAGCCGGCCGAAGTCCCCGGCGCGCACCCGCATCAGGTCGCGGACCCCCTTCCCGAAGCCGTGGATGACTCGGGTTTCGTCGTCGGAGTGCACGTACTCGGCGCCGGAGATCCCGGTCAGGGCATCGCTCAGCTCCGTGCCCAGTCGTGACGGCGGCACGTCCAGATCCGAGAGCTTCGGGAGCGGGGCGACGGGTGCGTTGATGTCGACGCCGACCAGTTTCTTCACGAAGGGGGCGAACTTCGGTTTGTCGTCGTGCTGGTACGAGCGGCCTTCCTCGCCCCAACCCCACCATTTGTGCTGTTTGACGCCTTTGATCATTGGTCCTCCTGGTGGTCCTGCTGGTCGGCGCGGGCCCGGGCATCCTCTGCCAGGGCGGTGATCTCGGTTTTCGCCGCCTTCTCGATGGCGGCTGTGCGGGCGTACTCGTCGAGGGTCCTGGCCCCGTAGGCGCGGGCCGTGGTGTCGTGGAGCTCAAGCACCTGGCGGCGCATCCGCTCGTTGAACTCGTGGGCGATCTCTCCGGGCAGCGGCATCAGCGGTCGCCCGATGACGACGTGCACCACGGGACGTCCCTTGGGGAGGTGCTTCTGACTGCTCGGCCAGGCGGCATGGGCGCCGATCAGGGCGATCGGGACGGCGGGGATCTGCCGGGGGATGCACAGCGCCGCCACGCCCGGTTTGAACGGGCCCATCGCGCCCGTGCGGGAACGCGACCCCTCCGGGTAGATCAGCAGCGGCACCCCGGCGTCGAGGAGCGCCGCCGACATGCCCCTGACGTTGCGCTTCTTCGATTCCTTGTCCTTGCCCCGGTCGATGGGGTAGCCGTTGAAGAACAGCGACATCGGCCCGGCCTTCCACCACTTGTCGTAGAAGTAGTCGCGCGCCGCACCCGCCGCCAGGTACTTCGAGATCCGGTTCGGCAATGCCCCGTAGATCAGGGGGGTGTCCAGGTGGGAGGAGTGGTTGGCAAACACCACGCAGGGCGCCTCCAGGCCCTCCAGGTTCGCCTTGCCGTGGACGTGGACGCGCAACAGCCGCCACATCGTCGGTTTCAGCAGCAGCATCTGCGCAGCCTGGCGGGTGGATGCATTCAGTTTGGAGGCGTGCTTGCCCGGTTTCGGGACCTTCGCCATGTCTCAGCGCTTCCTTCTGCTAGCGGACAGCTTGCGGGAGAACCATCGGACGAATCTCCGGGGTCCGTGATCCGCGATGAACAGCGACGCCTTCCAGCGTTTCGTCGGGACCGATTCGATGCGGCCCTTCTCGACGTCCCGCAGGCACTGCCTGACCAGGTTGCCGGCGTCGATCCACACGAACGACGGCAGGCTCGTGGCGCTGATCCCCGCGCGCTGGTGAAACTCGGTGCGCACCCAGCCGGGCATCAGCGTCGTCACCGTGACCCCGGTGCCGCTGAGTTCCAGCGCCAGGCCCGTCGACCAGGTGCGCGCCCACGCCTTGATGGCGGAATAGTTGCCGGTGAAGATCGCGCCCGAGGTGGAGGCGACGTTGATGATCCGGCCCCGGCCCCGTGCTTTCATGGCCCGGCCCGCGGCGCCGCCGAGGATCAGCATCGCCAGGCACATCACGTCCATGGCGCGTTCGTGGAGTTCGATCTGGGAGGCGTCGACCAGTGAGGCGTGCAACCCGAACCCGGCGTTGTTGACGAGCATGTCGACGGGCTCGGCCTCGGATTCGAGCCGTTGCGCAACCCTCATCACGTCGTCGCGGGCGGACAGGTCGGCGGGCAGCACCTCCGCCTCGATTCCGTGCACCTCCGACAACTCCGCTGCGATGGTTTCGAGGCGGTCGTGGTCCCGGGCGACGAGCACCAGGTCGGTTCCTCGGGCGGCCAGTTCCTTGGCGAAGGCGTTGCCTATGCCGGCGGTCGCGCCCGTGATCAGTGCTCGTGCCATGGGGCAACGCTATCCCGCCCGGGCAGGCGGTGGAAAGTGCGCCACGGGGGCGATGAACGCTATGCCACGGGCCTAGTCGGGTTCCCACAAGCGGGGGACGTTCGCCTTGTCGTTTTCCCTGCCCGCCCGGTGGCCCCTCAGGCGGTGATGTCGAGGACTTCCTCCGGGGCGGCGCGGCGGGCGCGGCGCGGTGCCTCGGGGACCGGCGCGGGAGCGGCGTCGGTCTCGTTCGCCACCCCGAAGGGGACGTGTACCGACGGGGTGCGCAGTGCCCGGTCCAGGTGCTGGCGTTGGTCGTCGAAGAACACGTGGGGGCTCAGCGCTTCCAGGACGGGGGCCTTCGGCAGGCCGCCGAGGAAGAAGGCGTCGTCCACCTTGAGCCCCCAGGCGCGGAGACTGTTCACGGCGCGTTCGTGCGCGGGCGCCGAGCGGGCGGTCACCAGTGAGATGCGCAGCCGCGGCTCGTATCCGGAATCCCGCGACTTCAGCGTCGCCTCCTCCTCCTGGATCCGGTTCAGGCCCGCCAAGAAGGGGGCCAGGGGGCCGGGGGAGAGAGGGATGTCAACCAACTCGGCCTCACGCAGGGCGTAGCGTCCCGGGCCCTCCTGGCGAAATACGCGTTCCGAGGAGTCGTCGGCCAGGACGCCGTCGAAGTCGAAGGCTATCCGCAGTTCCCTGCCCACCTCGGGCATCGAACTGCCGCGCAGCACCGTGCCCGCAGGGTGTCCGCCCGCCAGGGCCTCGGAGACGTCGTCGTGATTGGCCGACAGGAACAACGACATCTCCAGCGCGGGCATGAACTCGAAGGCGGGGCGCCCATCCCGGAAGGCCGCCCGGGTGATCGGCAGCCCGGCCGAGCTGATGGAACGCATCACCCTCAGCCCGGACTCGGCGCTGTTGCGGGACAGCACGATCACGTCCACCGCCTCGGCCAGCACCTCGTTGAGTCCGAGGAGACGGCGGATGAACGGCAGCGCGGGTCCGGGCGGCAACGGCTGGTCCAGGTGCTTCTCCTGGTACTCGCGATAGGCGGTGACGCCCTGCTCCCGGAACACATGATCCGACTCGGTCAGGTCGAACAGCGCGCTGCTCGCCACGCCGATGGTCAGCAAGGTCATGCCCGGACCTCCATTAACAAAAGTTTGGGGAAGTGTCGGCCAGAATACAGGCAAATACGTCCCAAAGTTAGCTCGCAAGGCAGGGCCGGAGTGTCGTTCGAGGCCTCCACCCGGGGTGCTCGCCCGGGCGGGACCGGAGCGTTGGTTGCAAACCCGGCAGAGCCCGGCAGCCGGACCGTATAGTGGGGGAATCTCGGAGCTCGGTGACCGGTGAGCATCCTCCATGATGGTCGATAGTGGCTCCCGGCCCAACCCAGCCGGAAGAACAGCGGTGGGCGCCGACCTCGCAGGTCGGCGCCCACCGTGAGGGTCGGTGCCTCACTCTCCTATGATGCGCAGGGTGTCCTGGGCCATGGCCAGTTCCTCGTTGGTGGGGACCACGAGAATCGTGACGGGGGAGTCGGGGGTGGAGATCACGCGCGGCTCCTTGGCGCGCACCGCGTTCTTCTCCTCGTCGATGACCAGGCCGAGGTGACGCAGCCGGTTGGAGGCCTCGCGGCGCACGAGGGAGGCGTTCTCGCCGATGCCCGCGGTGAACACCACCGCGTCCACCCCTCCCAGCACCGCGATGTAGGCGCCGATGTAGCTGATCAGGCGGTGGATGTAGACATCCATCGCCAGGCGCGCGTCGGCGTCGCCCGCATCGATCCGGGCCTCGACGTCGCGCATGTCGGTGTGGCCACACATGCCGCCCATGCCGGACTGCTTGTTCAGCAGAGTGTCGATCTCGTCGATGGAATAGCCCTTGTCGGAGAGGAACTTGAAGATACCCGGGTCGATGTCACCGGAGCGGGTTCCCATCACGAGCCCCTGCAGCGGGGTCAGGCCCATCGACGTCTCCACCGCGCGACCACCGTCGACCGCCGAGATGGAGGCGCCGTTGCCGAGGTGGCAGACGATGACCTTCAGCTCCTCGGCGGGACGCCCCAGCACTTCTGCGGTCTTCTTCGACACGTACGAGTGTGAGGTGCCGTGGAAGCCGTAGCGGCGCAACTCGTACTTCCTCGCGACCTCCTTGTCGATGGCGTAGGTGTAGGCCTCGGCGGGTAGCGTCGCGAAGAAGGCGGTGTCGAAGATCGCGACGTGCGGCACGTCGGGCAGCAGCGCCATCGCGGCCTTGATGCCCGCGATCCCCGGGGGGTTGTGCAGTGGCGCCAGGGCCTGCAGTTCCACCAGTTTCGCGATCACCTCGTCGGTGATGAGCGTGGACTCCTGGAAGGTGGAGCCGCCGTGGACGGTGCGGTGACCGACGGCCCGCACCCCGTCGAGGGACGGCCCGTGTTTCCCGAAGGCCGCGACGACGGCGGCGAACGAGGCGGTGTGGTCGGGGAAAGGCTGTTCCTCGACGAATTCCTGCCCGCCGACCTCGTGCTTCAGCTTCCCGACGTCCTGCCCGATCCGCTCGACGATGCCGACCGCCAAGGGGCTCTGCGTCTCCGGGTCGAAGAGCTGGTACTTCATGGACGAGGAGCCGCAGTTGAGCAGCAGGATGTGACTGGACACGGGTATTTTCCTTGGGGATCGGTTCGGACAGGGTTCAGGACTTCAGGGCGATGCGGTCTTTAGTCCGTCTGGGCCTGGATGGCGGTGATGGTGATCGTCGAGACGATGTCATCCACCAGTGCGCCGCGGGACAGGTCGTTGACGGGCTTGCGGAGCCCTTGGAGAACGGGGCCGATGGCCACCGCACCGGAGGTGCGCTGCACGGCCTTGTAGGTGTTGTTGCCGGTGTTGAGGTCCGGGAAGATGAACACCGTTGCGCGTCCCGCGACCTCCGAGCCCGGCATCTTCTTCGCAGCCACCACCTCGTCGACGGCCGCGTCGAACTGGATCGGGCCCTCCACCTTGAGGTCGGGAGCCTTCTCGCGAACGAGGTCGGTGGCCTCGCGCACCTTGTCGACGTCGGCGCCGAAACCGGAGGTGCCCGTCGAGTAGGACAGCATCGCGATGCGCGGTTCGATACCGAAGCTGACGGCGGTCTGCGCCGAGGAGATCGCGATGTCCGCGAGCTGCGCGGGCGTCGGGTCGGGGTTGACGGCGCAGTCGGCGTAGACCACCACGCGGTTGCTCATCGCCATCAGGAAGGAACCGGAGACCACCGAGACACCCGGCTTGGTCTTCACGAATTCCAGCGACGGGCGGATGGTGTTGGCGGTGGTGTTCACCGCGCCCGAGACCATGCCGTCCGCCATGCCGAGGTGCACCATCATCGTGCCGAAGTAGGACAGGTCCGCCAGCTTCTCGCGGGCAGCCTCCAGGGTGACCCCCTTGTGGGCGCGCAGTTTCGCGTACTCGGCGGCGAACTTCTCCAGCAGCTCCGGGTCCTTGGGGTCGACGACGGTGGCCTTGGTCAGGTTGAGGCCCAGCTCCGCAGCGCGGCGGGAGACGGCACCCGGGTCGCCGAGGAGGGTGATCTCCGCGATGTGACGTTTCAGCACCACGTCGGCGGCGGTCAGCACCCGGTCGTCGGTGGATTCGGGCAGCACGATCCGTTTCAGGTCCCTGCGGGCCATCTGCATCAGCTGGTGCTCGAACATGCTTGGGGTGCGGATCTCGGCGCGCGGCAGCTCGATGGCGGCCAGCAACGCCTCCTCGTCGACGTGCCGGTCGAACAGGGCGCGCGCCAGCTCAACCTTCCGCGGCGAACTGGTGGCCACCCCGCTGACCTCCCGCAGCGCGATCGCGGTGGGGAAGGTGTCGTTGTTGGTGGCGCCGATGGGCAGGTCGACCTCGGAATCGCTGAGCAGCGTCGCGACCGCCTCCGGGATCTCGAAGCCCCCCGTCAGCAGCAGCGACGCCAGGGGACCGTAGGTGGCGGAGCGGTGCGCCATGATGAGCGCGGGCAGCAGGTCGAGCCGGTCGGCGGGGACGATGACCGTGGCCTCCTTCTGGAGGCGTGGCAGCAGGTTCGGCAGGCTCATGCCCGCGATGATCGTCGTCAGCGCCTCGCGGTTCAGGCTCTCCGGTTTGCCGCGCCACAGCGTCGCGCCGACCGCCTCGAAGTGCTGGCCGACCGACGGGGCGTCGAGCACCGGATTCGCGGACAACACGGAGACCGGGACGTCGCGCACCTCGCGCAACGCCGAAGAGAGTTCCTCGCTGATCTCGGGTTCCGCGCGGGTCGCGATGACGGCGACGACGGTGGTGGTGGCGATAGCACTGCAC
Organism: uncultured Propionibacteriaceae bacterium; assembly: GCA_938012815.1. Taxonomy (GTDB): domain Bacteria; phylum Actinomycetota; class Actinomycetes; order Propionibacteriales; family Propionibacteriaceae; genus Arachnia. The sequence continues at coordinate 89 of CALLVV010000067.1, read as the reverse complement.
AGCCGGACGCGCTGCGCCGGCGACTCGCCGAGATTCGCGAGCGCCTCGTCGCCTACCGTGAGGCCCTGCACGTTCCGGGGGAGGCGGGC
>CALLVV010000066.1 GCA_938012815.1 uncultured Propionibacteriaceae bacterium | reverse complement strand
GCTACGGACAACAACCACAACCCAGCTACGGACAACAACCACAACCCAGCTACGGACAACAACCACAACCCAGCTACGGACAACAACCGCCGTACGGTTTCGCTGGCTACGGCACACCCCCTCAACCGCCCAGGAAAAACCACTCCGGCCTGCTCGTTGCGCTCGTCGGAATCCTGGTCATCGCCCTGGGAATCGGCGTTTGGTGGTTCCTCGGAAGGAACGACCAGCAGACCACCACCCCCTCCACATCCGCCACCACGCAAACACCTCAGTCCCCAACCCCCACCAGGACCACGGAGCCAACCCCCACCAGAACCACGGAGCCAACCCCTTCCAAGACACCCAGCACAACCACACCGACCCGGAGAAACCCGAAGAACGCCGAGGATCAAGCTCCCAATTTCCCGAAATCATTCGGTAATTTCGAGACCATGCAGCAGTTGTGGAAATGGCATATCGCTTACTGGACGCAGGACAGGTCCGATTCCCTCTCGGTCTCCGCCGATTCCTACGTCACGCCCGAAGAAGAAATCCAACAACTGTCCAACACTCAAACCTTCGGAGATCTGACCTGCGGCAACTACTATCTGGGCCCCAGATGTGTCGGTAGCAAACACGATATGACGGTGGTCACCACGATGAGGACCGCTCCACTGCCCGAAGTCGCCGAGAACACCAAGGCCTTCCTGGAAGCCTGGAAGTGACTTTTCCGGCAACCAACCCATGAACATCGGTTTTCCGACCACAACCGGCGTCCTCCACAGTAGCATCATCGTCGGGATGTAGTTTCCGGACGAGACGGAGGAAGACCGTGGACCATCAATCCGCCCAACCGGGGGGCGGGCTTCGTGTTGCCTTCGTCACGATGCACACCTCCCCCCTGGAACGCGCCGGGACTGCTGACGCGGGAGGCATGAACGTGCTCATCGCCGCGCTGGCCCGGGCGCTGGGCAGGCTCGGGGTGCGGGTGGATTTCCTGACCCGCCGTACCGACCCCGCCCAACCGGAACAGGAGGACGTGGACTCGTCGGTGACGCTGCGGCGTCTCCCCGCGGGTCCACCGACCCCACTGCCGAAGAGCGAGATCGACCAGCACGTCGACGAGTTCCGGGAAGCCATGGAGACCTTGGAACCCCACGACCTGATCCACTCCCATCACTGGATGTCGGGGGTGGCGGCACTGCCCGTCGCCCGCGCCTGGGGGGTGCCGCACGTGATGACCTTCCACTCGGTGGCGGCCCACCCGAACTCGCCGCTGCGCGACGGGGAACCGCCCGAGTCGCCCGCCCGGGTCGACGGCGAGGTGGTGTGCGCGGAGCAGTCCGATCTGGTGCTGTGCGTCTCCCGGCACGAGGCGGCCGTGGTCATCGGCCGCTGCGGAGCCGATCCGGAGCGGGTGCGGATCGTGCGCCCAGGCGTCAACGTCGACCTGTTCCATCCCGCCACCCGCCCCTGGACGCCACCCGGGATCCGCCCCGGCTACGTCGTGTTCGCCGCGCGGCTGCAACCCCTCAAAGCCCCCGACGTAGCCATCCGCACCATGGCCTGCCTGCCCGATGCCATCCGCCCGGACCTGGCGGTGGTCGGTGAGACATCGGCGGACTTCGCTGACTACGAGGCCGAGCTCCACGCTCTCGTCGACGACCTCAGGTTGCGCGGGCAGGTGCATTTCCTGCCCGGCCAGGACCGCGAGTCGCTGGCCCGCATCGTACGACACGCTTCCGTGATGCTGGTGCCGTCGCATTCCGAGACCTTCGGGTTGATCGCCCTGGAGGCATCCGCGTCGGGGGTTCCCGTCCTGGCCGCCGCGTCGGGGGGGCTGACCGAGGCCATCTGCAACACCCACACCGGCCTGCTGATCCCCACCCATGACCCCCACGTGTGGGCCGAGGCCCTCAAGGAATTGCTCACCAACGAGCCGCGCCGCGAGCTGCTGGGCGCCACCGGGAGACAGCGGGCGCTGGCGATGACCTGGGGCCGGGCCGCAGAGAACACCCTGCAGCAGTACCGGAGGGTCTTGTGAGGATCACCTTCATCCATGCCCACCCCGACGACGAAACCCTCACCACGGGCGCGCTGATCGCCTGGCTGGTGGCGTCCGGCCACGAGGTGAGTCTGCTGACCGCCACCCGCGGGGAACGCGGCGAGGTGGTGCCGGGTCCGCTGTCGCACCTGGCCGGAACCCCCGCCCTGGAAACCCATCGGGAGGGTGAACTGGCCGGGGCACTGAGGGTACTGGGGGTTTCCCGGCACGCCTTTCTGGGGGATCCACCCGCCGGTTCGGGGCGCCGCTACCGCGACTCGGGGATGCGCTGGATCCGCGAGGGGCTCGCGGGGCCCGCCGAGGACGTGGAACCAGATTCGCTGTGCGCCGCGGACCTCGACGAGGTCGTGGCGGACATCGCGTCCTGGATCCGGGCGGTGGATGCCGACCTGGTGGTCTCCTACCACGCCGACGGCGGCTACGGGCACCCCGACCACGTCCGCATCCACCACGCATCCCTGGCCGCCGCGCAGCGCACCGGGAAGGGTTTCGCAGCCGTCGTCCACGACCCGGGCGACGGGGTCCGCTGGCTCGACCTACGCGACCTGCAACCCATCGTCGAGAAGGCCCTGCGACACCACACCTCCCAGCTCACCGCCCACGGCGACGGCACCCTCACCCACTCCGGCGGCCAGTCGGAGGCGGTGACGACCTCCGTCGGGTTGCTTCCAGCCCCCGACACCCCGCCGGCCACTGCCCTGGTGGATTCGCTCGCCTGAACCGGTTGAATGGTTCCGCCGGGGAATCGCGGTTGCGCAGCACTCAACCCGATTTCCCCCCCTCCGGGAGCGATTTTCGCGGTTGGGCGCTGCACAACCGGGTTCTTCCTCCCGGTCGGCGACAATCCACTGCCAATCGCGAGTCGTCCTCAGCCCAGCCGAATCCACGCGAAGGCCAGCAACAGGACGGCGGGCAGCAAGTATTTGCGGGGGTGGCGCCAGGCGTCGCGTCGGGTGCGGAGCCTCCGGAGCGGGGCGTGACGTTCCAGCGCGGGGACGGCGAGGGCCTCCAGCGCCGTGACGACGACCACCAGCCCGGCGATCAGCAGCAGGTCGCGGGCGCCCAGCAGCCAGTACACCACGCCGACCCCGACGTTGAACGTTCCCAGGAATAAGGCGACGGCCACCACGTAATGCCACCAGGCCAGTGCGGGCCGCCCCAGCATTGTCAACTGCCTCGCCAGATCCGGATCACCGGAGATCATGGTGGTCAGGGGGCTGTTGACGGCAATCAGCGCCCATGCCAGCGGAAACCGGAGGCCCTGTTCCCAGGCGGTCACGGTGAACACCGTCGCCACGGCGAACAGCCCCACCGCGTTGATCCACACGACACGATCCGCCAGCGAGGCGCGCAGGAAATAGTTGGTCCCCGCACGTCCGCGCATCGCGGCGGAGCCGCGGGTGGGCAGCAGACCCGTGGTGGGGAGGGCGACCAGCCCGACCGTCAACGCGACCAACAGCACCGCGGCCACCAGCCCCGGCGACACCACCGTACAGGCCCACACCGCCAGTCCGTCGAGGGCCAGCACCAGCAGCGGTCCGGCCCATCGCTGTCGGGTGCCGACAGAGGCCAGCACAGCTGTCACCGACAAGGGACCGCAGGCCGCCACCACGAGCATCGCGCAGACATCCGACGCGGCGAGCTGCCCCAGCCGCAGGCCGAACAGGGCGGCGGGCACCACGACCTCGACCACGAGGAGCATCCACGCGGCCGACGCGAACGCCAGGTTCACCCGGGCCGGGCGGGGAGGCAGCTGGGCGTAATCCCGCATGACATCCACCCGGAAGGTCGCGTTCACCAGCAGACCCGACGACACCAGCGACGCGGCGGCCACACCCACCACGTACATCGTCGGCGGAATCCGGAGTTCCACCGCAGGGGCCAGCACCCAGGCCAGGCCCCAGATCAGCACATCCACGACGACACGGCGATGTGTGGTGAAGGCGCGCAGCAGGACCAGGGTCATCGGTGACGTTCCTTGAGCAGGGCGCGGATGTCGGTTGCGGGATCCAGCGGATAGGGGCGGCTGAGGTCGCCTCCGTCGAGCACGTACAGGTGGTCGCAGCACCGGGTGAAGCTCTCTGCGACGTGGGAGCTCATCACCACCGATCCGGTGTCACGGTAGGCGTTGATGCGATCGTAGAGAAACTCGGTGCCCTCGAAATCCAGTCCGTCCACGGGCTCATCCAGGATGAGCAGGGGCAACCCCAGGCTCAGCCCCGCGATGAGGAAGGCCTTCTTCCTGTTTCCCGTCGACAGACTCCCGATGGTCTTGCGACGAAACGGCTCGAAACCGAACCCCGCCACCAGCTCGTCCACGCGCGACGGGTCCAGCGAGCGTCCGAAGACGCGGGACGTGAAACGCAGGTAGGGATCCAACGACCAGTACGCGAAACCACTGCTTTCGGTGAACACGGCGTAGCGTCCGAGCTGGAATGCCTTGTCGCGCGGTTGCGTGGCGCGGGAGCGCCAGGTCATGTGCTGGAGGCTGGCGTGCTCGTGAACCCCCACGAGCGTGTTGATCAGGGTGGTCTTGCCGGCGCCGTTGGTGCCCAACAACCCGACCACGGAGTGCTGACCGATGTCGAGTTCCCCAATGTTCAGCACCGGGGAGCCCGCCTTATACCACGCGGTCAGTCCCCGCACGGTGAGCAGGGGCTCCGCTGCATACTGTGGCCGGTCAGTCATCTTTCTTCCATGACGAACCTCGCACGGCGAGCACCGTGCGGACGATGAAGGCGAGACCACCCAGCCCGCACACGGCGGCCATCAGGGTGTCACCCCGGATGAGTGACAGGACGGCCCCAGCCACGAACACCAACGCCGCCAGGGCGCCAATCGCGATGTGACGGTTCACGACATCACCCCTCTCCGCACCCGGGAATTCGGGGAAACGGCAGGTCTCGTCGTAGACCACCCGTCACGAATGGGACATGGGTGCTGCCAGGAAGCAGGGAAAGCAGGCCGGTGGAACGGTGGCGATGGATAACACCGGTTCCCATCGGATTCCTCTCCTCAGTGAGTTCGGCTACAGCTTCATTGCACGCTTCCAGTTTAGCCAGCCACCCATTCGAGTCGGCCCGCGATCCTTCTCACCGACCCTCCCGGCACCGCGACCGGACCCTGACCCCGCCAGGCCAGCACGAGGTCGTCGACGGCGGCGACGTGGACCCGGGTCGCCTCGCTGCCGTGGTTCCGCAACCAACCGAGCAGCACCCGGCCCCGGAGGGCGTCCGGCTGCCCGGCGAGGGTGGCGATGTCGAGGGCATCGCCCCGGGCGGCCCGGTCGAGGGCGAGTTCCGCCAGCTCGTCGAGGAGGTCGGCGTCACCACGGGCCAGGTCGGCGGTGCGGGCCAGGCCGACGGCGACGTCGCGACCGAGCGCCGAGGCAAGCAGCGCCAGCGCCGAGCGGGCACGCACCCGCGCGAACCGCGGGTCGGTGTTCATCGGGTCGCTCCACCACTCGACCCCCCATTCGCGGCAGGCCGCCTCGGTCTCGGCGCGCCGGATCCCCAGCAGCGGTCGCAGGAAGGGGCCGCGCCGCGCCGACATGCCGGCCAGCGACCGGATGCCGGAACCACGCAGCAACCCCAGCAGCACCGTCTCTGCCTGGTCGTCGAGAGTGTGTCCCAGCAGCACGGGATACCCGTCGTGCGCCAAGGCCTCCAAGCGGGCATGACGGGCCGCCGCCTCGATTCCGCCGGCGCGCCCCACCTCGACGCACCGCACCTCGGCGGCGATGCCGCGCGACGTCAGCGCGTCAACCGTCCGCTCCGCGACCTCGGCGGACCCCGCCTGCAGGCCGTGGTCGACGACGACGCACCTCACCTCGGAGCGCATCCGGGGCGCGGCCCACGCTGCCCCCAGCGCGAGCGCCATGGAATCGGCACCACCGGAGACCCCGACGACGACGGGACCGGCGGGCAGCAGTTCCGCCACCGCCCGTCCGACCTTGAGCGCGGTGGGGCCGAGCTCACGCCTGGCCATGGTGCCTCTCAACCATGGACCCGCCGCAGCCAGGCGTCGGGGTCAGTGATCTCCGCCACGGTGGGAAGATTCGCGGGTCCCGCGAAGGCGGCGGTCAGCGCCCCCGTCCCGGCTCGGAGCCCCACGTGCTGGCAGAAGGCCAGGCCGTCGCGGTACTGGAGGCCCTTGTCAAGGCCAGGTATCAGGCGTCGCCAGCCGGTGCCGGCGGCCGTCCGGGCGAAGGCCGCGCGCAGCCTGCGCACCGAGGGCACATGAACCGCCCCGGCGGCGTCCGCGACCAGGTCGGCGTGGCCTTCCAGGAGGGTCATGGTGGCGGTGAGAGCGTCGAGACGCCGCTGCCCCTCGGCGGTGACCAGCAGTGAGGTCACCCCCCGGCCCGCGCGGATCCCTTCCGTCATCTCCGTCGGGGAGGGATCGTCGACGCTGAGCGCGGCGATCAGCTCCTCGACGTGACCGAGCAGCCAGGGCGCGGAGTTGAACTGCACCGCGTGGGTCTGTTCGTGGAGGCTCACCCACAGCCGCAGATCGTCGGCGTCGAGGCCGCGTCCGCGTCGCACCTCGACGATGCTCGGGGCCACCAGCATCAGCCGCCCCGACCAGGGGTCGTACTGGCCCAGCAGGCCCCGCCCCATCGCCGCGAAGGAGATCCCCGCCACCAGCCCGTAGCCGATCCCGGTGAGGGTGCGCCGCGGACCGGTGGGCTGCTTCTTGAGAGGCAACCGGCCCAGCAGGTCGTCGGCCATCGCCGAGGCCCGCCTGGACCATCCGGGACGATCAACGACGACCACCTCCGCGGCGGACGGGCCGCCCAGCCGCGAGTGCTCGACGGCCAGGTCACCGGCCCTGCGGGCCGCGGACCTGAGCGCGGCGACCTCGCGCACCGCCTCCGGCCGCGGAATCCCGGGGCCCGGGTCGGCGAGGAGTCGTTCGACGGTCCGCGCCAGCGGCCAGGAGACGTGGGGTCGGCGCTGCATCAGCAGCCGCACCCCGTGATCATGGCCGCTCCCCGGTCACTCCACACCTGGGCGGCCCAACCGTCGGTGGAGCCGTTGGTCATGAACGCCAGCGCCACCTCACGACCGTCGGCCGTGACGGTGGTCCCGGCGAGGGTGGACACCAGCGACAAGGTGCCGGTCTTGGCCCGCACGATGCCGCGCCCCGCGGTGGAGATCTCGTCGTCGAAGCGGTTGGCGAGTGATCCCGAGACCCCGGCGACGGGGAAACCCTCCTGCACGACGGAGGTCCCGGGGGTGGTCATCACGTACCGGACCGCCCCGGCCAGCATCGACGCGGTGACGTGATTCTCGCGGGTCAGGCCGGAGCCATCGTGCAGCACCGCCCCCTCGTGCCACAGGCCCAGACCGGTGAGTTCCTGCTGCACCGCGGCGGCCGTACCCGCGAACGTGGTGGGCTGGCCCAGTTTGCGGGCCAGCTGCATGCCGAGCACCTCGGTGTAGGAATTGTTGGACGTCTCCATCGCCGCCGCCGCGAGGGCATGAACCCCTGGTGAGGTGACCTTCGCGACCTTCTCGCCGGAGCCCGTCGCCGCCGCGGGCTCCCCCTCGACGGTGATGCCCTGCGCGGCCAGCTGGGTGGCGAAGATGCGGGCCGCATCGCCCGCGGGATCGGTGGAGCGGACCTGGTTGGCGTCGCGACCCTCATCGGCCCAGAGCGCGGAGATCGGGGTCACCTGGTCGCGGTAGCTGGAAGGCCATGTGGTGGCCCACGACTCCTGGAACAGGGAGGCGTCGTAACCGAGGGTCACCGTGCTCACACCCTGCGACTTCAACGTTTCAGCGGTCCTCGCGGCCAAGTCCTCCAGCGAGGCTCGTTCCGGGTGATCACCGGAGGCTGCGGAGGCGAGCAGGGGATCACCGCCCCCGACCAGCACCAGCTGCCCGGGTGCCGGGGAGACGACGGTGGTGTCGAAGGTCTCGGTGCCGTTGAAAACCGACAGCAAAGCGGTGGTGGTCAGCAGTTTCGTATTCGACGCCGGCACGAGGGGCTGGTCGGCGTTCGAGGCGGCGAGCACCTCACCGGTCTCGACGTCGAGAACCTGATAGGCGAGGCTCAGCGACGACCCCTCCGTCACGCCCTTGGTCAGGGCGGTGACGTCCTGGGAGTTGAGGCGCTGCTCCAGCACGGCACGATCCGGGAGCTTACCGGGGGCGGCCTCCGGGGCGGCAGAGATGGGACCGGCCGGGATCGGGTGCGGGGACGACGTCGACGAGGACGGGGAGGGTGCGGTGGAAGCCGCAGCCCCCGCCGTGGATGACGCGGCTCCGTGAAGGACCACCGCGACGAAGATGGCCAGCAGCAACACCCCGACCACCCCCCACATGATCACGGGTCGCCATGGGATGCTCTGAGAGGACAAAACGATGCTCCTCGTCCGGTAGAGTGCTTGACCACTGGCCGCCAACAGGCGGCGGCGCATCAATCATAGGAGCGACAGTGAGCGACGACGTCATCGAGAGCATCGAGATCTTCAACCCCGAGGGCCGCGTTCTGTTCGATGTCACGGTCGAGATCCCGAAGGGCACCAAGAACAAGTACGAGATGGACCACCTCACAGGTCGCATCCGCTTGGACCGCACCTTGTTCACATCCACCCAGTACCCCTACGACTACGGTTTCATCGAGGGCACCCTCGGTCTCGACGGCGACCCCCTCGACGCCATGGTGATCGGCGCCGAACCCACCTTCCCCGGCTGCCTGATCCAGTGTTACGCGGTCGCGATGTTCCGCATGACCGACGAGATGGGTGGCGACGACAAGGTGCTGTGCGTTCCCACCGCGGACACCCGTCGCAGACACCTGAAGGACCTCGACTCCGTGGCCGAGCACATCCTTCTGGAGATCGAGCACTTCTTCAGCGTCTACAAGGACCTGGAACCCGGCAAATCCGTCGAGGGCGCCACGTGGGCCAGCCGCAAGGAGGCGGAGGAGGAGATCATCGCCTCCATCGAACGCGCGAAGGGAACCTCCTTCGAGCACCACCATGTCAACCTCGCCTGAGGCCGACGAGACACCGGAACCACCCGGCCCGGCGCCGGAGCCGCCCGCGCCGGAACGGCCGCTGCTGACGTTCAAGATCCGCTGCCGCGACGGATTGGGCTGCCAGAACCTGCTGTTCTCCCTGATCTACATCGTGGCGGTGGCGATCGCCTTCCTCGTCGCGTCCTACTTTTTCTCCCCCCGCCCCTACGAGGAGGGAGGCCAGTCCTTCCCGACCGGGAAACACAGCACCTTCAGGTTCCCGTCCATGCCCACGAACAGCCGCTTCACCTTTTCCCTCCCCAGCGTCTACGTCCCCTCCCTCCCGCCGTTGGTCACGGAAAGCGGCAGAATCCCGTCGCAGAAAACCGACAGCAGCTCGCCACCCTCCCCGACGCAAGAACCCAGCGACACCCCGTCGCAGGAGGTCAGCACCCCGGGATTGGCGACACCGACGGGCACCCCTTCCCCCGCGCCACCGAATGTCACGGGTTCCCGTGGTGGACACGGCTGGCCCACGTGGAGTTGGCTCAGTCCCGTCCTCCAGATGCTCGCCCTGATGGCGCTGCCCGTACTGCTGGCCCTACGCAAACCCGTTCGCTGGCTGGAGATCGACGGGGAGGAGATGATGCTGTCCTGGAAGGGCCAGGTGGAAGGACAGGTGGCGCTCCGTGACATCGCGCACATGAGGCTCTGGAAAAACAGGTACGACCTGGAGGTCTACGACCGCACCGCCACCCTGCGCATCCGGATGAAACCGTGGCTGATGTCCAACCGGTTCATGAAGGCCAAGGTGGATCGCATGGCCGATCAGATCCGCGACCTCCTCCACGGCACCGAGGTCCGGCTCGACCGGCGAAGTCGGCACACCGAACGCTTCATCGACTTCCCGCCCGCGTGAGGAATCGCTCCTGGCGGGAGGAACACCGTGAGCTGGACGTCTCCGGCCACGCAGATGCAATCCCACAGGTTTGGCGCTACGCTACGGCCGTCCCGGGCCCCGTCGAACGCCCGAGACGGAAGGAAGACCCGGTGAAAACCATCAAGTTTCGCGTTCGCAACCCGATGAAGTGGGTGGCCCCCTTGATCTCGATGGTGTACCTGATCGGTGTCGTACTTCTCTGCATCCAGAACTTCAACTACCTGCTCCTCCTGACCGGCGGCTCCCGGTTCCTGTTCCTGCTGGCGCTGGCCCCCACCCTCGCGCCGCTGTTCCTGCTCCTGTGGCTGCTCAGCCCGGTTCGCCAGGTTCGCATGGGTGAGGGCCGATTCGTTCTCGCCTGGGGCGACGACGTGCTGGACCAGCTCACCTATCAGCACCCCCAGGGGCAAGTCCGGCTGGCGGTGATGCCCTCCGGGAACGGATTTGTCAGGCCGTGGGCGTAGGGTTTTGCCCCGTGAGTGATCCGGTGATCCTGGCCCAGGAGCTGCGCAAGTCGTATGGCAGTTTCGAGGCGGTGCGCGGCATCGACTTCGAGGTCGAGCCCGGGACGTCCTTCGGGCTGCTCGGCCCCAACGGGGCGGGCAAGTCCACCACCATGCGCATGATCGCCGGGGTCTCGCACCGCTCCGGCGGTCGGCTGCGCATCCTCGGAATGGATCCCGACGAACAGGGACCGCGGATCCGCGCCCACCTCGGAGTCGTGCCGCAGAACGACAACCTCGACGCCCAGCTCACGGTCCGCGAGAACCTCATCTTCTACGGCCGCTACTTCGGGTTGCCGAAGCGCTGGCTGGCTGCCAAGGCGGAGGAACTGATCGAGTTCGCGCAGCTCACCGACAAACGCGATTCCCGGGTCGACGACCTCTCGGGAGGCATGAAACGCCGCCTCACGATCTCCCGGGCCCTGGTCTCCGACCCGCGCATCATGCTGCTCGACGAACCCACCACGGGCCTGGACCCGCAGGCCCGCAACGTGCTGTGGGACCGGCTGTTCCAGCTGAAGGAGAAGGGCACCACGCTGGTGCTGACCACCCACCACATGGACGAGGCCGAGCAGCTCTGCGACCGGCTGATCGTCATCGACCACGGCGTGATCGTCGCCGAGGGTAGCCCACCGGACCTGGTGCGGGAACACGCCGGCCGCGAGGTGGTGGAGCTGCGTTTCGGTTCCACCCGCAACGCCGGGGCCGCCGAGCGCATCGCAGGCATCGGGAACCGCATGGAAACCCTCCCCGACCGGATCCTGGTCTACTCCGACGACGGCGAGGCCACGCTGCGCGCCGTCACGGAACGCGGCCTGGAGCCGAACTCGTCGCTGGTGCGGCGATGCTCGCTGGAGGACGTGTTCCTGAGGTTGACGGGGAGGTCGTTGATTGACTGAAACCCTCTCCCCCGTCGATCACGACGCCCAAGCCGCACGGGTCGCGCGCTGGGGCGCCCTCCACCACGCCCGCAACGTCATCATGCAGCTGCGCTCCTGGTGGGTGAGCCTGTTCGCCATCGGCACCCTGGATCCGCTGCTGACGGTGCTGGCGCTGGGGGTGGGCCTGGGCGTGGTGGTGGATGCCGCCAGCCCGGGGGCGCTCGGGGTGCCTTTCCTGCAGTTCGTGGCGCCCGCGATGCTGCTCTCCTCAGCCGTGCACGCAGCCCAGGACGAGAACACCCTCGGGGTGTTCTCCAGTTTCAAGTGGCACGAGCTGTACCAGGCTGCCGCCTCCACCCCCACCACCCCGTCGCAGCTGGCGGAGGGACACTGGCTGGGCGCAACGGTGCGCTACCTCATCAACTGCGCCACTGTCATCGTGGTGCTGCTGGTCTTCGGGGCCATCACCCCCGTGAGCGTGCTGGTCCTGCTTCCCGTGGCGGTTTTGACGGCGTGGTCGTTCGGCAACCCGGTGATGGCCTGGACGGCCCTCCAACACGACGAGAACGGCCAGTTCTCCATCTTCTCGCGGCTGGTGGTGCTGCCGTTGACGCTGTTCTCCGGCACCTATTTCCCCCTCGACGTGCTGCCCGGCTGGCTGCACCCGCTCGGCTGGATCTCACCGCTGTGGCACGGGGTGAACCTGGCCCGCATCCTGACCCTCGGGCAGGCCGCGCCGGCGTGGCTACCGTTCGTGCACGTCGCCTACCTGACCGCGCTGACCGTCGCCGGGTTGTTGCTCGCCCGGCGAATCTTCCACCTGCGGCTGACCGGGGCCCTGCCCCACCCCCGCCGGGAACGAACCAGGAAGCGGGTCGCGTCGGGACCGGTGGCTGCGGTGCCGGGCGGACTGCCGGACGGCCAGTCGATGCTGCCCGGGACACACCACTCGGCCTCGTTCAGCGGCAGATTCCCCGTCGTCACGGCCCGGGGCCTGAAGGCGAACTGGGGTGCCAGCGGCCTGCTCATGGCCTCGGGAGCAGTCGAACCGGTGCTGTACCTGCTGGCGATGGGAATCGGGCTGGGCACCTTCATCGGCCAGGTGCAGGCGGGGACCAGTTACGCCGCCTGGATCGCGCCCGCGCTACTGGCCACCTCCGCGTTGAACGGGGCGGTCATGGACGCCACCTGGAACGTGTTCATGAAACTGAAGTTCGACAAGCTCTACGAGACGATGCTCAGCACCTCGCTGGGGCCGCTGGACGTGGCGCTGGGCGAGATCACCGTCGCCCTGGTACGCGGCGGCATCTATGCCACCAGCTTCGTCGCGGTCACGGCGCTGCTGGGCCTCGTCGGGTCGTGGTGGATGCTGCTGGCCATCCCAGCGTGCCTGCTGATCGCCCTCGGGATCGCGGCCCTGGGGATGGCGGCCACGTCGTTCTGCCGCACCTTCCAGCAGATGGACTGGATCACGCTGGTGCTGATGCCGATGTTCATGTTCTCCGGCACCTTCTACCCCGTCGACGTCTACCCGGCCCCGATCGCGGCGGCGGTGAAGTGCCTGCCGCTGTGGCACGGCATCGAGATGCTCCGCGACCTCAACGCCGGCGCGGTCAGCTGGCTGACCGCGGGTCACGCCCTCTACTTCGTCGTCCTGGCCGTACTCGGGGTGTGGGTGGCGTCGCTGCGCCTCAAGGCCTTGTTCCTGCGGTGAGCCCCTGCGGCGTCGCGACGTGAAAGACTTGCCCCCATGTCGTCGTACCTGTTGTTGCGCAACCCGTCCGCGAATCGCGTCTACGCGGGCGAGGCGGCCGCGCTGACCGCCGCCGAGCTGGAGATCACCGCCCCCTTCGTCTCGGGGATCGCGCAGGCCGAGGTGGCGGGCGTCGACTACCTGGCCTTCGACGCCGAACACATGGGAGGTGACGAGCTGGCGGGCATCGCACGGCAGTCGTCGGCATTCGCGCTGTTCCGGCGCGACGGCGACCTGCTGCGGCCCGTCGCACTGCCGCGAACCGATGTCCTCGACGACGACCTCGTGACCATCCCCAAGTACCAGGGAAAGACCAACGAACAGTTCACCCGGCTGCTGCTGAACGTCACCGTCGCTGCGGCCAGGCGCAACTCACCCCACCGGGTGCTGGACCCGATGGCGGGGCGCGGCACCACCATCTCGACGGCGCTCATCGCGGGCTGCGACGCCTTCGGCGTGGAGGCCGACGACAAGGCCTTCGACGCGATGGCGGCGTTCTACAAGACCTGGCTGCGACGCAAACGCATCAAACACACGGCCGCCGTCACCCCGGTGCGCCGCAACGGGGCGCGCATCGGTCGTCGCTTCGACGCACGCATCACCGTCGACAGACGGGAGCTGGTGGCGACGGTGTTCACCGGGGACGCCCGCTCGTCGGGGTCGCTGTACGGGAAAAAACGTTTCGACGCCATCGTCACCGACGCCCCCTACGGCGTGGTGCACGGATCGACGTCGGGCGGACGCAGGTCGCGCACCCCGGCGCAGCTGCTGGCGGAGACGATCCCGGTGTGGGCGGGGCAGCTGCACCCGGGAGGGTCGCTGGGGATCAGCTGGAACACCCTCGGCATGCCCCGCGAGGACCTGGCGGCGCTGCTGACCGGCGCCGGCCTGGAGGTCCTCACCGGCGGGGCGTGGAACCGATTCGCGCACCGCGTCGACTCCTCCATCCGCCGCGACCTCATGGTCGCTATCAAACCGGTCACCACCGACTGAGGCAACGTCACCGGGGCCCGGTTCCCTTTTCGGTTCGGTCGGGGAACGCGAGATCAGGCATCGAGTTCCTTCGGCCGGGGTGCCTTCAGCAGGCCGAGGAGGACGTTCTCCAGCACCTCGGTCAACGCGGGATGGATCCAGTACTGGCCACGGGCCAGCTCCTGCACCGTCTGGCCGAAGCTCATGGCCTGGATCATCGGCTGGATCAGGGTGGCGGCCTGGGGGCCGATGATGTGGGCACCGAGGAGATGCCAGGTGCGCGGATCGGCCAACAGTTTCACGAAATGCCCCTCGTCCTCCAGCGCCCAACCGAACGCGACATCCGCATAACGCTGCTTGAACTCCACGTAGGGGGTACCCCATTCCTGCAGCTGCTCCTCGGTGGCGCCGACGGCTGCGATCTGCGGTTCGGTGAACACGGCGTGGGGAACGTAGCGGTGGTCGGTGGCCGCCAGTTCGCCTCCGTCGATGAGGAGGTTCGCTGCGACGGTGCGGGCCTCCGCGTTCGCGACGTGCTTGAGCAGCCACTCCGAGGACACGTCGCCGAGCGCCCAGATGTGCGGCTGGCTGGTGCGCTGGTGCTTGTCGACGCGGATCTGCCCGCCTGCCCCCACCTTGACCCCGGCGGCGGCCAGGTTGAGGGAGTCGGAGTTGCGGATGCGTCCCGTGGCCACTAGTACCGCATCGGCCAGGTACTCGTACTCGACACCGTTGCGGTCGGCGGTGATGACCAACACCTCGCCGTCGGGACCGGTGGCGACCTCGGCGATGCTCTGGTTGAGGATCAGGTTGACCAGCTTGGCGTGTTCCTGTTTGAAAGCCTCGGAGATCTCCCGGTCCTCTCCGCGCAACACCACCTCGGAACGGTTGACCTGGGTCACCTGCGACCCGAGACCCGCGAAAATCTGGGCGAACTCGCAGGCCACGAACCCGCCACCGAGCACGACGAGCCGCCGGGGCAGCTCGTCCATGCGCATCACGTCGTCGGAGGTGTGGAACCGCGACCGCAACTCCTCCGGGACCTCCACCGGCAGCGGCCGGGGTCGCGACCCGGTGGCGATGACGATCTGGTCGGCGCTGATCTGCACGTCACCGACCAGGAGGGTGTGAGCGTCGACAAAACTGGCGTGCCCTTCGAACAGCGTCACCCCGCCCCCCTTGCGACGCCACTCGCGTCCGGCCTGCGAGATCGGGTCGATGCGACCGAAGACGCGGTCGCGGATGGCGGGCCAGTCGGCGCCCTTGAATTCCAGGTCCACCCCGAGCCGACGGGCCTGCTCAGGGGCCCGGGCGTTCTCGGAGGCCACCACGAACATCTTGGTGGGAATGCAGCCCCGGTTCAGACAGGTGCCACCGAAGACCGGGTCGTCCTCGATCAGGGCGACGTCCAGGTGGGAGAAACGTTCGTCGATGATGGAATTTCCCGAACCAGATCCGATCACGGCAATGTCGAAATGCTGCATGGCCCCATCTTGTCATGCGTCGCCGAACCACGTCCTTCACGAAATGGGGTCCTGGAGAGAATCGTTTGAGCCAGCCCGTGGACGCAGGGGAACAGCCCAAATGGAGACCACCCCACAAACCGAGAAACGTCCAGCCCCCACCCCCCGGACTTCCTCGTCATGGTTCAGAAGCGACCGGATCGATGTGAGATGGGTTTCGGAACGCGCCTCGCGGATCGGCTCAGACGATATCGGACCTCCGAAAGGCAGCGGAGTCGTGCAACCGGGGTGCCTGCACCTGATGATCGGGGCTCGAACGCCTAGACTTCCCCCTATGACAGGTTGGGCAGTTGTGACGGGGGCCTCTGGTGGGCTCGGGGCCGGTTTCGCGCGAGAGCTCGCGAGGCAGGGGGCGCACCTGATCCTGGTGGCCCGCAGCGCTGACAAACTTGAGACGCTTGCCTCCGAGTTGCGCGCCGCGCATCGCGTCCAGGTGGAGACCTGGCCCTGCGACCTCACCAACCGCGGCGCCCGGGCCGTGCTGGCCGCTGACCTCGCATCCCGCGAGATCCACACCCTGATCAACAATGCCGGTTTCGGAACGATCGGCGACTTCGCCGACCTGCCACCGGAGCGCATCGCCGCCGAGGTGGAGCTGAACGTGGTGGCCCTCACCGAACTGGCCCGTACCGTCCTGCCAGGCATGAAGCAGCGCGGCCGCGGGGCGGTCATCAACATCGCGAGCACTGGTGCCTTCCAGCCCATCCCCGGGTTCTCCACCTACGCCGCGACGAAGGCCTACGTGCTGCGTCTGTCGATCGGGCTGTGGGCGGAACTGCACGACAGCGGCGTGCGGGTGTTGGCCGTGTGCCCCGGCCCCACCGAGACCGGTTTCTTCTCCACCGCCGGCAACGACCAGGTGATGCAGCAGCGCCGCAGCGTCGATCAGGTGGTGACCAGCGCGTTCCGGGCGCTGCGCCGTCACCGCCCCTACGTCGTCGACGGAGTGGGCAACACGATCCTGGCCGAGGCCACCCGCTTGATGCCCGCCCGCTGGACATCCAAGGTGGCCGGCTGGGTCGCTTCCCATTGAGGGATCGATCGGGAGGCCGCGGGGCGTTCACTCGACGGTGATGCTGCGGCTCTCCTGCGATGTCTGCTGGTTCCCCGCCTCATCGGTCCAGGTGGTCTCCACCCGAATCAGGTAGCTGCCGGCCTCCAGGGCCAGCGACACAGACCAGCCACGCCAGCCGTCCGCGTCCACTTCCGTCCCGGTCTGGGCGTACTGCGAGGTCAGCAGGGTCTCGTTGGAGTCGGTGACGAGCACCCGGGGTTGTCCCGAATCGGGCTGCACCACACCGGAGAAGGTCACGTCCCCGGCAGCCATCCGCGCGCCGTTTCCGGGGGTGTTGATCCACAGCTTCGCCAGCAGCGACACCCCCCGGGACCGGTGCCCGCCCTCGAACGCGGCCGGAGGGGCCGTTCCGTTGGCGGTGAACCGGACCTCCAGGTCCGGGGCGTCCAGGAGCTCATGAACCGCCTGGACGACCTGGTCGATGGCCTGCCTCGTCAGCTCATCGTTGGCGCCGTCGGGGAAGGCGCCGGCGGACAGGTTCACGGTCACCACGGATCCCTCGCGACTGACCCCGATCACCTTCCCGGGATTCCAGGCCGAACTGTAGTCGGGGTCGAGGGGCGCCAACGTCAGGATCGCGTTCACGACCGTCGAGACCATGTCCCCCGACGCCGCCAGGTTGCGGAACTCCCGGTGCAGTTTTCCGTCCTGACGGCCGACGTAGTACACCGGGACCGACTGCACCTGCACGGGCAGGGCCCGTGACTGCGGAGGAACGGAATGCGGTGACTCGACGAGTGTCGGCACGGTCGAGGACTGGTGGACACGCCCGAACAGCCAGGTCATGAAGATCACCACCAGCAGGACCAGCAGCACCGCGAGCACCGCCAGCAACAGCGGAACGCCGGGGGCCCGCGCCCCCTTGAGGGAGCGCAGCTCCGCCTCCAGGGTCTCGGTTCCGGGCGCTTGGACCAGCCGCGCCGCGGAGCGCAGCGCCGCCGTCAGCTCCTGCGACAGCGACTCGATCACCCCGGGCAGGCTCACCGGTCCCGGTTCACCGACGGCCCGGCGCAGCGCGTGGAGTGCCTCCTCCAGCCGCTGGTTGCAGCCCCGCACCGTCATCCGCATGATCCCGGCCAGTTCCGGCCCGAAAACGGACAGGTAGTGGGAGACCAGCAGAATCTCGGCCAGCCGGATGGGCAGGGCGAGAATGGCACGGCGAATCTCCTCCTGCCGTGGATCGGCGACCTCCAGCAGCTCCAGCGAACCGCCCGGGCCCCGCACGGAACGGGCCTGGTGCACCACGTGCTCCGCCAGGTACTCCACCCGGGCCGACGGGTCGACGATCCGGTTGGAACGTTTCGCCAGCCCCAGCAGCGAGGTGCGCAGAATGTGCCCCGACTCGGATTCGGCGCCGAGCATCACGGCCAGCCGATGCATCGTCGACCCCTGTTCCTCGAACAGGTCGATCAGCCACGTGGAGGTGTCGGACAATGGAGGTCACTTCCCCCCGCGCCCGGCGGAACGCTTGATGCGGGAATCCCTCACGTCGGCTCCTTCCGGGTATTGGGGAAACAAGCCACCATTGTGCCCCCCGCCTCTCGGAACTGGAAAGAGACCCCGTGTGCGGGCCGCATGCTCAGGTCCCGACCCGGAACCGGCGCCCCCGTTTGACGGGCAGCAGATCTCGGGCGGGCTCCGCATAGTCGACGGCGGTGATGAAACCGCCACGGAAGGTGAAGGAGGTCACGGAAACCAAGGTGCAGCGTCGGCGGCGCGGATCGTGAACCAGGGGCCTGCCCTCTGCATCACGACGGGCCATCTCGATGGGCAGCTGATGGCTGACCACCAGCGCCTGCCCGCCCGGCCCGGCCGCGGCGGCGGCATCGCCCATTGCGGCCCGCATCCGCGCCACGATCTCCCGGTAGGGCTCACCCCAGCTGGGACGCAGCGGATTCAACACGTGCCGGATCATGCGCACGTCACGCAGGGCCTTGTTGTCGGCGCCGAAAACCTTTCCCTCGAAGGCGTTGGCGGCCTCGGTGACGCGCTCGTCGATGACCACGTCGAGCTGCGGGAACAGTTCGGCGGTGGGCGCCAAGGTCTCCCGGGCACGTTGCAGCGGCGAACAGCGCACGTGCGTCAACGGGGCGCCGTCCCAGTACTCGGCGAGCCGGGCGGCCATCTCGTGGCCGAGCTCCGAGAGACCAAAACCGGGCAGCCTCCCGTACAACACCCCGTCGGGGTTGTGGACCTGCCCGTGCCGCATCAGGTGAACCACCGTCGGCCGCTGCCGCATCAGGACCCCCGGTTCGGGTCCCTGCGGCGCCGGCGTCGCCGCTGGGAGGGTTTCGTGTCCGGCAGCCCCTGCGCCAGCCGGTCGGCGCGACGTTCGTCCGCGAAGCGCGCCAGGCCGACGGCCACCGATTCGAAGCTCGGCGAATCCGCCACCACGTCCACCCTGAGTCCGTGCATCTCACAGGTCGAGGCGGTTGCCTGCCCGATGGCCGCGATGATGGAGGTCGTGTGGGGTTTGCCCGCGATGCCGATCATGTTGCGCACCGCCGACGACGAGGTGAACACCACCGCGTCGAACAACCCGGTTTTGATGCGATCCCTGATCTCGGCGGGCGGCGGGGCGGCCCGTACCGTGCGATAGGCGGTGACCTCCTCGACCTCCCAGCCGAGGTTCGTCAGCCCCTGCACCAGATCCGCCACCGACACGTCGGCGGTCGGCACGAGCACCCGCGCCATGGGGTCGATCAGGTCGTCGTAGGCAGGGAACTCCAACGCCAAGTCGTGGGCGGTATCACCCTCCGACGGCCTCAGGTCCGGGGTGAGTCCGACGCGACCAAGGGCCTCCACCGTGCCGCGACCGACCGCTGCCAGCTGGATGCCGGAGAGGGCGCGCGAATCCAGGCCAT
>CALLVV010000065.1 GCA_938012815.1 uncultured Propionibacteriaceae bacterium | reverse complement strand
CATCGGCGGGCCGCCGAATCCGCCGCCACCGGAACGTCCCTGCGCACCGGGGCGGCCACGTCCCGGCCCGCCGGAACGACCCGAACCACGAACCGCCGTCTGGCCGAGTGTGGAGTTCTGGGTCTTGGGCATCATCGCCGGGTTGGGGCGGGGCAGGCCGCCGGTGCCCCCGGGCCGTGGCATCCGTTGATCGCCGCCCTGCCGGGAACCCGAGTCGCGCCGCTGCGATCCAGGGCGTCCGACTCCCATTCCCTGGGAGGCCGCGAACGGGTTGTTGCCGGGACGCGGAGTTCCGGGACGGCGCGCAGTGGAGCCCGGAGTGGGCGCGGAACCGCCCGGGCGAGGCCCCGGGCGGGCACCGGGGCGGGGCGTGGGACCGTCGGAAGCCTTGGGCGCAGGCCTGGTTCCTCCGGGACGCGGGGTCCCACCGGAGCGGGGAGCGCCTTCTGAGCGCGGCGCCACGGACTTGGGTGTCCCTGCTCCCGGGCGAGACGCTCCGGGTTTGGGAGCCGGGCGACCGGGGGAAGGCTTGGGGGCCGGGCGCGCGGGATCGGCCGGGTTCGGAGGAACAGCCGGGGTGGGGGTGAGTGCCCCGGGTGTCGCCATCGGTTTCGCCGCAGCAGGCCCGGAGGAGGCTCTGCCCTTGTTGCCCGAGGCACGCGGCGCCGGTTTCGCCGCGGAAGGTTTGGGGACGGCGGGCTTGGCCGCAGGGGGTTCGGATTTGGGTGCAAAAGCTTCTCGCACCTTGCGCACCACCGGTGCTTCGAGGGTTGACGAGGCGCTGGAAACGTACTCGCCCATCTCTGTGAGCTTCTTCAAGAGCTCCTTGCTTGTGATCCCGATCTCTTTTGCGATCTCGTGGACGCGGGGCTTGGCCACTACTCTCCTTCGTAAGGGCCACGAGCGCACGCGCGCACCACTGGCCCACTAGCTGATTTGCTGGGTCATCTCATGTACTCATCGAGTGGTCATGAGCGTTAACTCACTTTCTGGGGGACGCAACCCTGAGGCCGCGTGTCAGGAATGGCCCCGTGGATGCACGCGGGCCAACGGGGATTCTACCGCCCCCGCCGCTTCAGATGCCAACCGGAGGTTCCTGCAACAACCGGATGCGCAAGGACCCTGCCAGCAGGGCGCCCGGCCCGAACGCGCGACGCAGGGCCCGACGTTTCTCCGCGAGCCGTAGACACCCCACGTGCACATACGCGCCACGCCCGGGAAGACGGGGCCGGGTCGCGTCCACGATCTCGTCGCCAATGCGCACCAGACGCACCATACGGGACTGGAGATCGCGGTTCCGGCATCCGATGCAGGTACGTTCCGGTTCCACACCCCAAGCCTGTCACAACATCTCCCACGGTACCCGCAGGTTCGTCACAGCCTCCTGACAGCCGGTCCCCCAACCCTTGTCCGGTGTGGCCGGAGGAGCCGGCCCGGAAAGGGAAACCGACGATGAAGAAGCTTGTCACAGGGGGCGCCGCCGTCCTCGCCACCGCGGGAATCGGCCTGGGCCTGACACAACTGGCCAATGCGGATTCGAACCCTCCGAAACCGACCGAGAGCTCCAGTGTCTCCGTGGCCACGGAGCAGGCGGGCAACCAGCAGGGCGGCCCCATGGATGGGCAGCGCAGCGGCCCGGGCGGCGGCATGATGGGGCTGCGGGGTATCGACACCGCGACGCTGGCCCAGAAGCTCGGCGTCGAGGAGTCCAAGCTGAACGAGGCGCTCCAGAGCATCCAGCAGTCCCAGAGCCCCGGGGGTGCTCCCGGTCAGGGTAAGCCGTCCGGTAACGGCACCGGCCAGGCGGCCGAGGGCGGCCAGGGCCAGCCCCCGGCCGCCCCGCCCGGCGAGTCGGGATCGGGTGACAGGGACTCGGAGATCGCGAAGGCCCTCGCCCAAGCGCTGGGGCTCGACGAGTCGACGGTGACCACCGCCATCCAGGAGGTCAGGACCGAGGCGAACAAGAGGATCCTGGACCAGGCCGTCTCCGAGGGAAAACTCACCCAGGCGGAGGCCGAAGCGGTCGCGAAGGCCGCCGCAGCAGGGATCACCGAGGTCCGCGGCACGGGCGACGGACCCCGGTGATCCCCAGGGTCAGGAGTCGCCGGATTCGATGTCGGGCTGGATGTCGATCCTCCACCCCGTGAGCCTCGCCGCCAGTCGCGCGTTCTGCCCCTCACGCCCGATTGCCAGCGAGAGCTGGTAATCGGGCACGACGGCGCGGCAGGCGTGCGCGGCCTCGTTGGTCACGGTGACGGACAACACCTTCGCGGGAGACAGAGCCGCGGCGACGAAACGCCGTGGATCCTCGGACCAGTCAACGATGTCGATCTTCTCGTCGCTGAGCTCGTTCGTGACGGCCCTGACCCGCTGCCCCATGGGTCCTATGCAGGCTCCCTTGGCAGAGACGTCGGGATTCTTGCTCGACACCGCGATCTTGGACCGGTGACCGGCCTCGCGGGCCACCTCCTTGATCTCCACGACGCCCTGGGCGATCTCCGGCACCTCCAGGGCGAACAGCTTGCGGACCAGGTTCGGGTGGGTGCGTGAGACGACCACCTGCGGACCACGCAGCTCTCGCCTGACCGAGACCACGTAGACCTTGAGCCGTTTGCCGTGCGGGTACTCCTCCCCCGCCACCTGCTCCGCCTGCGGCATGATGGCCTCGAGGGAACCGAGATCGACCCGGACGGCGCGGGAATCGCGATCGGCCTGGATGACGCCGGTCAGGATGTCACCCTCCGTGCCGGAGAAGTGCCCGTACTTCTGGTCGTCCTCGGCCTCCCGGATCCGCTGGAAGATCACCTGGCGGGCCGTCGCCGCGGCGACCCGTCCGAAATCGGCCGGGGTGTCGTCGTAGAAACCGATGACGTTGTCGTCATCGTCGAACTCGGGCGCCAGAACCGCCACCCGCCCGGTCTTGCGGTCTATCTCGACCTTCACCCCGCGAAGCGGGTTGTCGGTTTTCTGGTAGGCGTTCAGCAGAGCATCCTCAAGGGTCTTGATGAGGTAGTCCATCGGGATTTCCTTGTCGCGCTCAATGGCGCGCAGGGCTGCCAGATCGATGTCCATGTCAGGCCTCCTCCTCGTTTCCGGCCTCCTCGCCCGGCAGGGCGAATTCCTTCGGGGGATTGAGCTCCACCTGCACTTGCGCCTTGCGCACCCGCTCGAACGGAACCTCACGTTTCGTGCCGTCGACATTCAGCTCCACCCCGGTGTCGGTGACACGCAGAACACGTCCCGTGCACTCCCCCTCCGCCAGGCTCAGGCGAACGAGACGACCACGGTTGCGACGATAGTGTTTTGCCTCGGTCAGGGGCTTCCCTACACCCCGGCTGGTCACCTCCAGGGTGTAGGGGACATTACCGACGACGTCCGACGCGTCGAGGGCAGCCGAGATTCGCGCCGATGCGGCGGAGATGTCGTCCAACACCGGGCCACGCCCGTGCGGTCCATCGCCATCGACGGTGATGCGCAGCAGGCGCCGCTTTCCGATTGGGGTCACTTCGATGCTGTCCAACTCCAGCCCGGCTTCCGCCAGGATGGGCTCGACGAGCACCGCGAGCTGTTGTTCTTGCATGAAGGCTCCGATTCGGTTGTGGGTTCGGTTGTGGGAGCAATCCTACGTGGCACGGGGGCTAGACTTCGGCTCATGCCCCTGACCCGCCGTCATCTGTTTGCAGGACTGGGAGCCCTGGTATTCACTTCCTGTGCACCTGAACCGGTGGTGGACAAACTCCCCATCGCCCCACCCAAGCCCTCCCAGGATCCGGGCGTGTCGGCGCTCTCAGCGGCGGTGACGGAACTGTCCGGGGCGGTCTCCCGGCAATCCGATCCGTGGCGCGCCAACGCCTTGGCGCAGACCTCCGCTTGGCAGGGACGTCTGCTGGCAACCGATCCCCTCGTCGGTGGTGAGCCCGTGTTCCCGGAGACCTCTCCCTCCCCTTCCGCCTCGCAGAGCAGCGATCCGGGCGCCGATCTGACGGCAGCCACGCAGCTGGTGATGGATGCCGCTACGAAGGCGCTCGGGGAGGCACGGGACCAGCCCATGAGGCTGCTCCATCTCTCGGTCCTCCTGGCCGCCAAGGGCCTGGCGAATCCGGATGCACTTCCCGGTGAGGCCACGGGCGAGCCGTACCAGTACCAGGACGTCACGGACAAGACCGCACTCGGTACCGCGCTCACTCATGCCTGGGCGCTGCTGCAGGCACTCGAGAGGGGGCTGGGTGTCACACCGGCGAAGGATCCCCAGCACGCTGTCCTGTTGGCGCGGCACAGCGAGCTGAAGGGGCTTCGCGACCGGTTGATCGCGGCACTGGGAACCGACCGGCCCCGCCAAGACGGCCACTACGAAATGCCTGCCATCACTGACACCGCTTCCCTTCAGACCGCCCAGCTAGGCCTGGAGATGAATTTGCTGAACGGCCTCGCGGGAGTAGTGGCCGCGGCCGGCGAGAAGGACTGGCTGGACGGGACCCTGGCCCAGGTTCCTCGCGTCCAAGCGCTGGGCGGAAGGATTCCTGCCTGGCCGGGCTGGGTGAACTCCTGACCCCTGATCCGGGCGCGTTCAACCTTCGGTGAGCTCTCTGACCGCGGCGACGGCGTCGACCACCTGCACCTCGCGTTTCTCCCCGGTGCGGCGGTTACGAACCTCGACCAGCCCATTGGCCAGACCCCGCCCGATCACGACGGCGACGGGCATTCCGAGCAGTTCCGCATCGGTGAACTTCACTCCTGGACTTGCCTTGCGGTCATCGTAAAGGACGTCGAGCCCGAGATCGGAGAGCTTCCCTGCCAGATCCTCAGCGGCCTGGAACATTTCCTGGCCCTTGCCGGTGACCATCACCTGCACCTGGTAGGGGGCCAGTTCCACCGGCCACGCGAGACCCTTGTCGTCGCAGGTGGTCTCTGCGACGGCGGCGACGATGCGGGATACCCCGATCCCGTAGGAACCCATGGTGACGGTGACGAGTTTGCCGTTGCGGTCCAGGACCTTCAGACCCAAGGCCTCGGCGTACTTGCGGCCGAGCTGGAAGATGTGACCCACCTCCATGCCGCGTTCCAGGCTGAGAGGACCGGAGCCGTCGGGCGCGGGATCTCCATCACGCACCTCGGCCACGTCGATGACGCCGTCGGGGGTGAAGTCGCGGCCCGTAACCAGGTGCATGATGTGGCGGTCCTGTTGATCGGCGCCCGTCACCCATTCGGTGCCGGTGACCACCCGGGGATCGACGAGATATCTCACCTTGGAGGGCGACTTCTCCCCCAGCGCACCGGGGCCGATGTAACCCTTCACCAGCGACGGGTGGGCGGCGAAGTCGGCCTCCTCGAAGGGGACGGCCTCGGCAGGGGCCAGCGCCGCGGCGAGACGCCTGGGATCGACCTCGCGGTCGCCCGGCAACCCGATCGCCAACGGCCAGATGCTCCCGTCGGGCTCAGTGACCTTGAGCACTACGTTCTTCAGGGTGTCGGCGGCGTTCCATTCCCGGTCATCACGGGGGTGGTTCGTGTTGATCACCTCCACCAGGGACGCGATGGTCGGGGTCCCGGGGGTGTCCACGACGACGGCCTCGGGCACGTCATCGAAGGCGACAGCGGGCGGGGGCGTGACCGTCACGGCCTCCACGTTCGCGGCGTAACCTCCGGGGGAGCGCACGAAACTGTCCTCGCCCGCGGGCAGCACGGCCTGGAACTCCTCGGACGCAGAACCCCCCATGGCCCCGGAGGTGGCCTTCACGATCACGTACTCCAGGCCGAGGCGGTCGAAGATACGGATGTAGGCCTCTCGGCAGGCCCGGTAGCTGGCCTCCAGGCCCGCGTCGTCGACGTCGAAGGAGTAGGCGTCCTTCATGACGAACTCGCGTCCCCGGAGCAGCCCGGCGCGGGGGCGGGCCTCGTCGCGGTATTTCGTCTGGATCTGGTAGAGCGTCAGGGGCAGGTCCTTGTAGGAGCTGTACAGATCACCCACCAGGAGGGTGAACATCTCCTCGTGGGTGGGGCCGAGCAGCATGTCGTTGCCACGGCGGTCCTGCAGCCGGAACAGGTTCTCCCCGTACTCGGCCCAGCGGTTGGTGGCCTCGTAGGGATCGCGGGGCAGCAGGGCGGGGAACCGCACCTCCTGAGCCCCTGCGGCCTCCATCTCCTCCCGGAGGATGCCCTCGACCTTCTGCATCACCTTCAGGCCCAGCGGCAGCCACGAGTACACCCCCGGTGCGACGCGACGGATGTATCCCGCCCGGACCAGCCACCGGTGGCTGGCGACCTCGGCATCCGCCGGGTCTTCGCGCAGGGTCCGAACGAACAGCTGGCTGAGGCGCGTGATCACAGAGGTTCCTTCCTGTCCGAGACGGGAGAACTCTACCGCCCGGTTGCCCCGATCCGATCATGCTCCAGAGCAACGACCAGGACGTCGCATCAGTAGTGAACCGTTGACAGCGACCCGATCTCCTGGAAGCCCAGTCGCTCGTAGAGCCGGATGGCGGGGGTGTTGAAATCGTTCACGTAGAGACTGATGACCGGGTGGTGTTCCTGGGCCTGGGTCAGCATTCCGGACAGCAGCGCCGCCGCCTGTCCCCTGCCCCGCAGCGACGGGTCCAGCCACACCCCCTGGAGCTGCGCGTGGTCCCCTATCCTGGGGCCCAGGTCCGCCTTGAATATCACCCGGCCGTTGTTGTCCACCACGCCCCAGGCGTCCCTCGCCCTGAGACGATCTTCCACGTGGGCGTCGTATCCCGGTCCGTGTTTGTAGGGGGAAGCCCCTATCTCGTCGGTGTACATGGCAACGGATGCCGCCAGATAGGAGTCGAAGTCCCGGGTGGTCAGTTGCCGCACGCGCGGGTCGGGAACCACCAGCGGCGGGCCCGTGAGCGCCATCAGGGGCTGGCGCTGCCTCACGTTCACCACGTTCATCCAGTCACCGCGGAATCGGGTGGTCAATCCCAGGTACAGGCCGAGCGCCATCATGCTCGGGCCGAGAATCGACGCGCAGTGGCGCCTTTCCCCGACCGCGCTGACGAAGGCGGGAATGGCCTCCGGGTCGATGCCTGCGGGAAACAGCGTGCCACCGTCCATGCAGATCGCGGTCAGCTGCCCGTCCCGTTCGAAACCGTGGAAGAACCCGAGCGCACGTTCATCGACACCGTACAGGTGCAGTTTGTGTGTCAGGAAGAGGTTCTCGACGGGGCGCTGCAGAAGGAACTCCTGGATGGCCCACAGATCCTGGGGACCAAGAGTTCGCAGCCTCGTTGCCATGTCAGGGAACCGACACCTGGGGCTCGCCCACCTCGTTCATCTCGGCCGCGATCCGGTGGGCCTCGGCGAGGAGGGTTTCCACGATCTGATCCTCCGGGACGGTCTTGATGACCTCGCCACGCACGAAGATCTTGCCCTTCCCGTTGCCGGAGGCCACACCCAGGTCGGCCTCGCGGGCCTCGCCGGGACCGTTCACCACGCATCCCATGACGGCCACCCGCAGCGGGGCCGTCATGCCCTCTAGGCCCTTCGTCACCTCTTCCGCGAGGGTGTACACGTCCACCTGGGCGCGTCCGCACGACGGGCAGGAGACGATGTCCAGTTTCCGGGGCCGCAGGTTGAGGGATTCCAGTATCTTGATGCCGACCTTGACCTCCTCGGCGGGCGGAGCGGACAGGGAGACCCGGATGGTGTCGCCGATGCCTTCGCTGAGCAGCGCCCCGAAGGCCACCGACGACTTGATGGTGCCCTGGAAGGCCGGGCCCGCCTCTGTCACGCCGAGGTGCAGCGGGTACTCGCAGGCCTCCGCGAGCAGTTCGTAGGCCCGAACCATGACGACGGGATCGTGGTGTTTCACGGAGATCTTGAAGTCGTGGAAATCCACCTGCTCGAACAAGGACGCCTCCCACATCGCCGACTCGACGAGTGCTTCCGGGGTGGGCGCCCCGTACTTGGCGAGCAGACGCTTGTCCAAGGAGCCGGCATTGACGCCGATCCGCAGTGACACCCCAGCTTCTGTGGCGGCCTTGGCGATCTCCGCCACCTTGTCGTCGAACTGTTTGATGTTGCCGGGATTGACGCGCACCGCGGCACAGCCCGCGTCGATGGCCGCGAAGACGTACTTCGGTTGGAAGTGAATGTCAGCTATCACAGGGATCTGCGATTTCATGGCGATGATCGGGAGCGCCTCTGCGTCGTCGGCGCTGGGAACCGCGACCCTGACGATATCGCAGCCGGCGGCGGTGAGCTCAGCGATCTGTTGCAGCGTGCCGTTGATGTCGGTGGTCTTGGTGGTGGTCATCGACTGCACGGAAATTGGTGCGTCACCTCCCACGTGGATTGACCCGACCTTGATCTTGCGGGATTTCCTACGGGGCGCGAGCACCTTCGCAGGTGCTGCGGGCATGCCAAGGCTCACAGTCATGGGGCCAGATTACTAACGACTGGACAATGGGGTTGAATGTCCACGTGAAGACCCTCATCCTCGGCGGCACCAAAGAGGGCCGCGACCTGGCAGAGCTCCTCGCGGAAAATGGTCACGAGGTCACCACTTCCCTGGCCGGGCGGGTTCGCAGGCCGGCGCACATAGCGGGTGAGGTGCGGGTCGGTGGTTTCGGTGGCGCGAACGGGCTGGCCGTCTGGCTGGTGGACAACGGGATCGACCGGCTGGTTGACGCCACTCATCCCTTCGCCGAGCGGATCAGCACCAATGCGGTGGCGGCCTGCCGGAGTACCGGGACACCGCTGCTGCGGATCTCCAGACCCAGCTGGGCCTCGCACCCGCTGGCAGGCACCTGGACCTGGGTGGACTCCCACGACGAGGCGTCCCGGGAGGCCGCCGGATACGAGAAGGTGCTGCTGACGGTCGGCAAACAGTCGCTGGACCACTACCGGAACCTGCCGGATGTCGCGGCACGCATGGTGGAACTCCCCGAGGAGCCACTTCCCGGCTCGTGGCGGCCACTGCTGGAACGCGGCCCGTTCACCGTTGATTCCGAGAAGGAACTGCTGCGCGACCTGGGAGTCGATGTGTTGGTCACGAAGGACTCGGGCGGTTCCCTGACCGAGGCGAAACTGACCGCCGCCGGTGACCTGGGGGTACAGGTGATCATGGTGCGCCGCGCCCCTGTCCCGAAGGACGTTCCACAGGTGGCGACCCCGCGGGAAGCCCTCGCGTGGGTCAATGAAGTACCCGCATGGCAAGCCCCGGGAAGGGCGCGGGGCATGTACTGAGAGGACACACCGGGATGCGCGGCGAGATGCCTGACTACCTGATCGACGAGATTGAGCGAGCGGAATCCCAGCCCATGGTCGAGGATCTGGACATCTGACCGGCTGTACCGACCGGAGACGGCCTCGGCGCGTTCCTCAGGCCCCGAGGCCCGCGACCTCCCCGATGATCGTGACGGCCGGGGGACGCACTCCCTCCGCCTTCGCGACCTCCGCAATCTCACCGGCGGTGGAGCGCAGCACCCGCATCTGGGGCAGCCCGGCGTTCTCCACCATGGCCGACGGGGTCTGCGGATCCAGCCCGGCGTCAATCAGGCGTTCGGTGATCCGGGGCAGGTGGAACACCCCCATCATGATCACGAGGGTCAGGCCGGAGCGGGCCAGGCGTTCCCAGTCGACGTCGCAGCGTTCGTCGCCCGGGGGAACGTGCCCGCTGACCACGGTGTAGCCCTGCGTGATGCCGCGTTGGGTGACCGGGATCCCCGCCAGCCCGGCACCAGCGATGGACGAGGAGACGCCGGGCACGTAGCTGACGGGAACGCCTGCGGCGACACAGGCCAACCACTCCTCGTAGCCGCGCCCGAAGACGAACGGGTCGCCGCCCTTGAAACGCACCACGACCCTGCCCGCCAGGGCCTGCTCGACGAGGATCTCGTTGATCCTTTCCTGCGGGGTGAACTTGCCGCGGGGAATCTTCCCGACGGGAATGATCTCCGCCCCCTTCCCGGCCTCGGCCAGGAGGGCCTCCGGGACCAACCGGTCGGTGACGATCACATCGGCGTCGCGCAGGGCCTTCAGCCCGGCAACCGTGATCAGGTCCGGATCTCCCGGACCGGCACCAACGAGAACGACACGACCGTTCATTCCATCTCCTTGCCCAGCGCGTCGAGCAAACGGGCCCGAAGCCCGGGTTCAGGAACGCGCACCCTGAACCATTCGGAGTCCAGCCCCGGGAAGGTATCACCTCGACGCACCCCGAGCCCACACGCCCTCAATTTCTCACGCAGCCCGGCCGGCCCCCGGACCAGCAGGAACGGGGCATCGGAATCGACGACGTGCAGCCCCAGGGCCCGCAGATCCGCGGTCAGGGCGTCACGGCCGTCCCGGAGTTCTTCCTGCCAGCGTTGCGTCTCGGAGCGCGCCCTGTCGGAGCAGACCGCGCGGATGGCCGCCAGCGCGGGGCTCGATACCGCCCAGGGCGTCTGAATCCGCCGGAGAGCCGCGATCAGGGTGGGATCGCCGATGATGTAGCCGACCCGCAGCCCCGCCAGCCCCCAGGTCTTGGTGAGCGAGCGCAGCACGAGCACCCCGGTCAGGTCACCGCCGAGCAGCGACTGCGACTCCCCCGGCACCGCGTCCATGAACGCCTCGTCTACCACCACCACCCGGCCTGGCCTGATCAGTCGCCTGATCTGATCGGCGGGATGCAGCACCCCGGTCGGATTGGTCGGATTCCCGACGAACACCAGATCGGCCGCCTCCGGGACCCGCGCCACATCCAGCCGGAACCCGTCCTCCGGCCAGAGCAGCACCCGTTGCGGCACCACCCCCGCGGCTCGAAGCGCGGCTTCGGGTTCGGTGAACTGCGGATGGATCACCGCGGGATGCCGGTACCGCAATCCGCGGGCGGCGAGGGTGAACGCCTCCGCCACCCCGGCGACGGGCAGCACGCATTCCGGTCCGGTCTGGTGCCAGGCGGCGAGCACGTCGATGGTCTCCTCCGCCCTCGGGTAGGGAGCCAGTTCCACGGCTCCGAGCTCCGTCAGCAGCCACTGCGGGGGGGACGTCAGACGGACGTTCACGGCCAGGTCCTCGATGCCGTCCGCGAGTTCCGCATCGCCGTGGTGGTCCAGGTCGAAGTCCCCCGGGGAGGCCACACTGCGCGGCACGATTCCCGCGCCTGCGACGGGGTCCGGCCGGTGGGCGTGAACCGCCTCGGCGAACCTCTGGGCCAGCTGGGGATGCCCGGCCCAGTGAACATGAAGATAGGAGGCGTGCACGTTGCCCCGGGCCCATCCGTCGGTCCTGGGGCCGTCGGGGGTCTCCCACGCCCAGCCGGGTTCGCTGCCGGGTGGGAACTGGGTCGCGGTGCGGTGGAACTCGTGTCCGGTGATCTCCTCTCCGGCCCGCGCGTAGAAACCGTCCCGGGTCGTCGTGGCTCTCCGGTATCCGAGGGTCAGTCGCGGACCCATGGCCGCCACCCCGGGAATCGCCCCGACCATGCCGGTGGCATCGACGCTGCCGGACAGGTACAGCATCCCGGCACACTCCGCCACCACCGGCCCCCCGGAAGCCACAAAGTCCGCGATCTCCCGCCGCAGATCGGCCCGTGAGGCCAGGGCTGCCGCGTGAACCTCGGGAAACCCTCCCCCCAGATAGATGCCCGCCGTGTTCTCCGGCAGCCGGTCGTCGGCGGCAGGGTCGAAGACCTGCACCCGGCATCCCGCGGCCTCGAGCAGTTCCACGGTCTCCGGGTAGCGGAAGGTGAAGGCCCTGCCGCCCGCGACCGCCACCACGGGCCGGCATCCGCTTGGGGGTGTGACCTCAGCGGCCGGGTTCCACGCGGTGACATCCAGTTCCGGGGCGGACCGCGCCACCGCGACCAGCGCATCCAGGTCGATGTGCGCGCTGACCTGGGAGGCCAACCGCTCCATGGTCGCGTTCGCATCGGCCCGTTCCTCCACGGGAACCAACCCGAGGTGCCGCGAGGGCGCTTCGATGGCGGCATCGCGTGGCAGCACCCCAAGGACCGGCAGCCCGATTCCCTCCAGGGCGGACAGCACCTCCTCGCGATGCCTCGGAGAGGCCACCTTGTTGATGATCACCCCCGCGAAGTGCAGGGCGGGGTCGTAGTGGGTCAGGCCCAGCGCGACCGCCGCCACGGAACGTGAGGTGTGGGAGGCATCCAGGCACAGCACGATCGGGGCGGCGACGAGGGCGGCGACGTGCGCCGTCGAGCCGAACCCGCGGGTGCCGAGCTGCCCGTCGAACAGGCCCATCACACCCTCGATCACGGAGATCTCGGCTCCCCGGGCGCCGTGGGCCAGCAGAGGCGCCACCCGGCGCTCCCCCACCAGGAACGGATCCAGGTTGCGTCCCACCCGTCCCGAGGCGAGCGCGTGGTAACCCGGGTCAATGAAATCGGGACCCACCTTGAAACCCTGGACCGCCATCCCGCGGGCGGCCAGCGCCGCGATGATCCCGGTCGTGATGGTGGTCTTGCCCTGCCCCGACGCGGCTGCGGCAATGACGAAACGGGGAATGTTCACCACTCAATGCCCTTCTGGCCCTTCTGACCCTCGTCGAAGGGGTGCTTGATCTTGGTCATGTTCGTGACCAGGTTCGCCAGTTCCAGCACCGGTTCGGGGCAGCGGCGCCCGGTGATGACGACGTGCTGGAACCCCGGCCGGTTCGTCAGGGTCTCCACCACCTCGTCGACATCGATCCAGCCCCATTCCATCGGGTAGGTGAACTCGTCGAGGACGTAGAGCCCGTGGGTCTGCTCCGCCAGTCGGCGTTTCACCTCCTCCCAGCCATCACGGGCGGCCCGGGCGGGATCGTCCTCGGGAGCCTTGCGCGTCCAGGACCATCCTGACCCCATCTTGTGCCATTCGATGGCACCGCCCTGACCGGTTTCCTCGTGCAGCTTCCCCAAGGCTTCAAGGGCTGACTGTTCACCGATCCGCCACTTCGCCGACTTCACGAACTGGAAGACCCCGATGCTCCATCCCTGATTCCAGCCGCGCAGCGCCAGACCGAAGGCCGCCGTTGATTTTCCCTTCCCCTCACCCTGATTGACGATCACCATGGGCCGGTTCCGGCGCTGCTTCGTGGTCAACCCGTCGTCGGGCACGGTCTCCGGGGTTCCCCGGGCCATCAGCCCACTCCCTCGGCCTGCAGGTCGCTGCGAACCACATCGGTGAGGGCCCGGACCATGATGGACTCCGCGGCGCCCTTCCCGCCTCGCGCCAGGACGCCGGCGATCTCCGGGGATACGCCGGCCAGGCTCAGAGCGCACGCCATGTCCTCGGCCCCGAGCGCCGCGGTGAATGGAAACTTCATGTGCTGGAGGTATGCCTTCCTGTGGGTCCGCGCCCACGTCGCAGTTGGCTGGAACGATGGCCTGGCTCACCCCATGGGGTACACAGTGGCGGGACCGCCGCGGATTCTCACCGCATTCCGCACCCAGCGGCCCCATTGTTCCACAATCTGGATAAGCTCTCTCATCATGATCGATGTCGTTGGTGTGCCCGCGTCCGGGCTCGACGAGCTGCCCCCGCGCCTGCGGGAGCTGGTGACTTCTGCGCCGGTCGTGGTGGGCGGCACCAGACACCTGGAGATGCTTCCCGACCCCTCGCGCGGTGTGCAGTGGCCCACGCCGCTGCGCGCCGGGGTGGCGGGGCTGTTCGAGGAGCTCGGCGACGACGTGGTGGTGCTGGCCACCGGTGACCCACTGCTGTCCGGAGTGGCGACCACCCTGATGGAGGTACTGGGCGCGGAACGCATCCGGGTGCATCCTGCGCTGTCATCGGAGACCCTCGCACGCTCCCGGATGCTGTGGCCCGCAGAGACGACCAGCTGGATTTCGCTGGTCGAACGCGATCCTCAGCGCGTGCTGGCCCTGGCCGCCCCCGGCGAACGGGTCATAGCCCTGTCCGCGGATCAGACCACCCCGGGGGAGCTGGCCCGGACCCTGGTAGCGGCGGGCTGGGGGGACTCAGCCATGACGGTGTTCGGCAACCTCGGCACACCGAAGGAGTCCCGGCAGGACTTCACGGCGGAAAACCTCGCCACGCACCGGGAGGAGCTGCCGCGCCTGAACGTGGTGGCAATCGAGTTCAGCACCGGCACACATCCGGTGGTCGTCGGTCCGCTGCTGCCCGACGGGGCCTTCGCCAACGACGGACAGCTGACGAAACAACCGATTCGGCTTCCGGCACTGGCGGCCCTGGCGCCGGCACGGAACCAAGTGCTGTGGGACATCGGGACGGGCTCGGGAAGCGTCGGCATCTCCTGGTGTCGCAGCGCCCCCGGCACCCGCACCGTCGCTTTTGAGAAACGTGGCGATCGCGCTGACCGGGCCCGCGGCAACGCGGCTCGCCTCGGGGTGGCGGACCGCTTCGAGGTGCGGGTGGGAGACGCCCTGGCCCTGATGTCCGATCCGTCGCTGCCCATCCCGGATGCCGTCTTCTTCGGCGGGGGCGCCAACGCGGAAACCTGCGAGGCCGCGCTGGCCGCGCTTCCCGCCGGGGGACGGCTGGTGGTTCATTCCGTCACCCTGGAAACCGATGTCCTGCTCGCCGGTCTGCATACCCGGCTGGGCGGTGAGTTGATGAAGGTTTCGTTTGAGACCGCGAAGCCTCTCGGGTCGTTCCGCGGCTGGCAACCGGCACGCACCGTCACCTGCTATTCGCTGGTCAAGGAGTCCTCATGACCGTTCATTCGTTCGGGCTTTGCGAGGTCGAGGATCATGCCATGAGGAGCGTTCGGGGCCGCGGCGAGCGCGGCGCCATCACAGTGTGGACGGCGGTGGCGTTGATCGGTTTCATCCTGATCGTCGGGATCGGGGTGGATTTCGCGGGGCAGGTCAAGGCCACGCAGGAAGCCCGTGGTGTCGCGGCGGAGGCTGCCCGGGCGGGAAACCAGCACCTGGGGCTGGCGGACGGGCGCCTGAAGCCCGAACCCGATGTCGCAAAAAAGGCGGCCGAGAACTACGTGGCGGCGTCCCGATTCCGCGGCACGGCCCGGGTGATCGGCAACGACGTCGTCGACGTGGAGGTGACGGGGGAATACACCTGCGTGTTCCTGAACGTCATCGGGATCACCACCCTTCCGGTCAGGGCGGAAGGAACCTCCGAACTACATTCCTCCTAGAAAACCCGACACAACGCCCACCGACTCATATCCGCAACGGCCCACACACGGCCGCCCATTCCTTGAGCCTCTCAACCGCCTCACAAAATCACCGCGGTCAGCAGCCGTGTTTGTTGTGGTTGGTGGGGCAGGGCGCCAGCACGGTCGGGGT